>NZ_JRFU01000182.1 GCF_003122485.1 Eubacterium ramulus | reverse complement strand
TACTCACCACTTGCAGAAGTGGGAGTCTCAACTCAGACTGAGATGAATTTACCGCAAGCACCCGGCGGAAAAATCCCGTCGGGTGCTATACATAAACTCTTATAAATTTTTTATTATTTCCGGCAACTGCTCCAGACTCTCTACCTGTGGTACATCTGCATCCACAGTTCCAAAACCATAAGCTGCAAACAAGAACGGAACTCCCGCTTTCCGACAAGCATTATAATCCCCCTGCGTATCTCCAAGATAATAATACTTCTCATAGTGGTTACGCTCAATCAGTGCTTTCAGATTTGCATTTTTCTGCTGTTGCGTATTGCCATAACACTCGATGTCTGCCACCAGATCACCAAGATGATAATACTCCAGAAATACTTCAATGTATCCTGCCTGACAGTTGCTGACAATACCGATCTCATATCCCATATCACGCAAAGTTTCAAACACTTTACGGATATCTCCGTACAGTTTTGCGCCAACATGGCTCAGATACTCATTCTCATCCCGCTCGCAGGCATGAATGATCTCCATCGCCTCATCCAATTTATATTCTGATAACAATTCTTTTGCGAAACAGTCCATGGTTTTTCCCATGAGACCGATCAGCTGTTCTCTGCGAATATGCATTTCCGGACAGGTCTTATTCCAGGACTCCACGATTTCATCCACAGAATCCCACAACGTACCGTCCATATCAAAAATAACTGCTTTTTTCATAAATTATGCCTCATCGATGGCTTTACCGATATCATGACGCATATATTTGTTTGCGAAATCAATCCATTCTGTTGCCGCATAAGCGTTTGCGCGGGCTTCTTTTAAGGTAGCACCTTTGGCAGTAACTCCAAGGACACGACCGCCGTTTGTCACGATCTTGCCTTCCTCATTTAACTTGCTACCTGCATGGAAACAGTAATAGCCATCTTTGTTTTCAAAATTCTCCAGACCTTTGATCTCGAATCCTTTTTCATAGGAAACCGGATAACCATCACTTGCCAGAACAACACAAACTGCTGCATTGTCCTCAAACTGCAGATTGATCTGATCTAAAGTTCCATCGATGCAGGCTTCCATCACGTCAATCACATCATTTTTCATACGTGGAAGGACAACCTGTGCTTCCGGATCACCAAATCTGGCATTGTACTCCAGAACCTTCGGTCCATCCTCTGTCAGCATCAGACCAAAGAAAATGATACCTTTGAAAGTACGTCCCTCTGCTGCCATGGCATCTACCGTTGCCTGGAACACATATTTTTTACAGAACTCGTCTACTTCTTTTGTATAGAACGGGCTTGGTGAGAAAGTTCCCATACCACCTGTGTTTAATCCCTGGTCGCCGTCTTTTGCACGTTTGTGATCCTGTGCGGAAGACATGATCTTAATGGTTTTTCCGTCTACGAAAGATAATACGGATACTTCACGACCTGTCATAAACTCTTCGATAACCATATGGTTGCCGGCAGAACCGAATTTTTTATCCATCATGATCTCTTTGACGCCAGCTTCTGCTTCCTCTAAAGTATTGCAGATCAGCACGCCTTTTCCAAGTGCCAATCCGTCTGCTTTCAGAACGATCGGCATTTTTGCTGTTTTCAGATATTCCAGTGCTTTCTGAGGATCGTCAAAATTCTCATATGCTGCAGTTGGAATATTGTATTTTTTCATTAAATCTTTGGAAAATGCTTTGGAACCTTCCAGAATTGCTGCTGCTTTGTTCGGTCCAAAGACGCGAAGTCCCTCTGCCTCAAAAGCATCTACCACGCCGCCAACCAACGGATCGTCCATGCCGATGATGGTCAGGTCGATCTGGTTTTCTTTTGCAAATGCAACCAGTTTGTCAAATTCCATAGCACCGATCGGTACACACTCTGCGATCTGTCCGATTCCGGCATTGCCCGGTGCACAGTAAATTTTATCTACACGACTGCTTTTTGCCACACTTGTTGCGATGGCATGCTCTCTTCCGCCACTTCCTACGATCAGTACTTTCATGTCAGTTCTCCTTTTTACATTCTCTGTGTTTTCTCAAGAATGCTCTCAATCTCTTTGTTATTCACGCTTTATAGATCTGAGAGTCATCTTACGTTTGATATATCAAAAGTCCATATAAGCTGACGAACGCTGTTACCTTTTTTACAAGGTATTTCAGACATCCGTCAGCTTTTATTCCTATGTATATTATTCTTCTACGATTGCTTTTCCGTCAACAACCTTAACCTTGCCGTTTGCGATCAGATCAATGGCTTTCGGCATAATGATCCATTCTGCCTCTTCCATGACACGCTGCTGTAAAATCTTCGGTGTGTCACCATTTTTTACTTCAACGGCTTTCTGTAAAATAATTGGACCGGTATCGGTTCCCTCATCTACAAAATGACAGGTTGCTCCCGTTACTTTTACACCACGGTTTAACACGCCTTCATGCACTTTCAAACCATAATATCCGGTTCCGCAGAAAGACGGAATCAGAGATGGATGAATGTTGATGATGCGGTTTCTGTATTTCTGGATCATCATCTCCGGGATGACTACCAGAAATCCTGCCAAAACGATCAGATCTACCTGCGCCTCATCCAATACTGCTAACAGTGCCTCATGAAACTGTGCTCTGTCCTCATAATCTTTCGGAGAGATGCAGCGGTTTGGGATACCTGCCTTTGCGGCACGCTCCAGCGCATAGGCATTTTTGTTATTGCTGATGACCGTTGCGATCTCGGTGTTTGTGATTTTTCCATCTGCGATGGCATCAATGATCGCCTGCAGATTCGTACCGCCGCCGGATACCAGCACTGCAATTCTTAGCATAAATCTACTCCTTTTTCACCATCAATGATCTTTCCTACAACATATGGTGTATCGCCTGCCTGTTTGATTGCTTCCATGGTCTTGTCAACGTCTGCCGGATCTACAGCAACGATCATGCCAAGTCCCATATTGAAGGTGTTGTACATCATTTCTTCGGAAATGTCGCCTTCTTTTGCAAGCATTGCAAAAATTGGTGGTACCGGGTAGCTGTCTTTCTCTACTACCGCACGTTTACCGTCGATGAGCATACGCGGAATGTTCTCATAGAATCCGCCGCCTGTGATGTGGCTGCATGCTTTGACTGTCACGCCAGCTTCACGGATGGATTTTAATGCATTTACATAAATTCTTGTCGGAGCTAATAATGTCTCGCCAAGAGTTTTTCCAAGTTCTTCATGATAGGTATTCAGAGTTTCCTCATCCATCTGGAATACTTTACGAACCAGAGAGAATCCGTTGGAATGTACACCGGTAGAAGCCATACCGATCAGCACATCGCCGTCTTTTACCTCGCTTCCTGTGATCATATCTTTGCGGTCAACCACGCCAACTGCAAAACCAGCCAGATCGTATTCATCCTCAGGCATAAGTCCCGGATGCTCTGCTGTCTCACCACCGATCAGCGCTGCGCCGGACTGTTTACATCCTTCTGCTACACCTTTTACGATCTCAGCAATCTTCTCCGGATAGTTTTTGCCGCAGGCAATATAATCCAGGAAAAACAGCGGCTCGCCGCCTGCGCAGGCAATATCGTTTACGCACATTGCAACTGCATCGATTCCGATGGTATCATGTTTGTCCATTAAAAATGCAAGTTTTACTTTTGTACCGCATCCGTCTGTGCCGGATAACAATACCGGATCTTCCATCTCTTTGATCTTATTTAAAGAAAATGCTCCGGAAAATCCGCCAAGTCCGCCAAGAACTTCTGCACGCATGGTTTCCTTTACATGTTTTTTCATCAGCTCTACTGATTTGTAACCAGCTTCAATATCTACACCTGCTTTTTTGTAATCCATTCTGAATTCCTCCGTTATGTATCAGCACATATTTTCATGTTCTTTTATCAACGCGGATATTTGCAATCCACTTGCTCATAATCAAATAGCTCCTGCTTCACTCAACAGAAACATTGTATCCTTACTCTGACTATTTTGCGTAATTTTTATATCCGGTTTCCTGTAATTTTTCGTCTTTTTCCACTACCTGAGATTTCAGCTCCTCTGTGTAAGCTTTCAGTTTCTCTAAAAGTTCCGGATCAGAAGTAGCCAGAATCTTTGCTGCCAAAATACCAGCATTTGCGCCACCATTGATCGCTACAGTTGCAACCGGAATTCCGCTCGGCATCTGTACGATGGAGTACAGAGAATCTACACCGCCCAGATCAGATGTCTTCATCGGGATTCCGATTACCGGCATCGGGAAGATTGCTGCACACATACCCGGCAGATGAGCTGCTTTACCTGCTCCGGCAATAATTACTTTGAAGCCTTTCTCCTCTGCGGATTTTGCATAGTCAAAAAACACATCCGGCTCACGATGTGCGGAGATGATACGCATCTCATAATCGATACCGAATTTATCCAAAATTTCTGCTGCCTTTGCCATGATCGGCATATCTGAATCACTGCCCATTACAATTCCTACTTTAGCCATTTGTATGTGCTCCTTTCATCCCTCATGTAAATATTTATAACACCATCAGAGCAAAATTGTTTTATCCTGATGGCTTACTACTCTGTTTACATCTTACCTTGAATCATGCAAATTTGCCAATTATATATTGTTATATTTTTTATAAGTGCCACTAATATACATCATTCGTTTCATTTGTTTTTCTAATAATTTAATAACGGCTCGTTAAGTTCTTCTGCGCCTTCCACCTGAAATAAACCGTCGCGGATAATGTCTGAAGTGCTGCCATCCGGACGAATGACTGTAATCGCACCAAGTTCATCATACGGAATGGTGATATCTGTATGGCAGTTAAAGTATGCCTTTGACATATCCTCTTTGCGAAGCAGACTCTTCTCATTATCTCTGGCAATGATCTCCTTGCCATTCGGATTGTAAACAGCGGTATCCTCTGCATGAGAATAGCAGGTATCGCCCACTGCAAAATGCGGACCTGTCTTTTCCGCGATCAGGATCGGCAATTTTGCTCCGATCTGATATTCTTTTGCCATACGATAAGCGGTTGTATTTGTTCCGATGGCAAACTCGCCCATCGGTAATGTTTCATGACGCATCAAAATATTATCACGGATATAAGCCTTGTTCTGTGCCTCATCCGCAAAGTTTCCGCAGTTGTAACTCTCGATCATACCGTCTTTGAACACAACTTCCAGATCAAGATACTGCAGACCGTTTAAAAATACTTCTGATACATGCAGCGTTCCGTTTGTTCCTGCCAGAACCGGTGACGTAAATACCTCGCCAACCGGAATATTGACATCTGCCACACAGTTTTCAAAAATTGTCTGTTTGTCCGGATCGGTCAGCGGATGAAGTGCTACTGTCAGATCCGTACGGTTGCCGCCACGACCGGTGATGTGTACTTTTGTACCAGTGTCAAGCACATCGATGATACACTGCTGCATTTTCTGATATTTCGCATAATCCAGAGTATTGATAACCACTGTCTCTGCAAAAATTTCCTTAAATTTATCACCGATCTCCGGAATCGGATAAGCAATGATCGTGAAGCTGCGCTCCTCACCTTTGATATACTCATTTGTGATCTGACCGGACATGGATGCATTGTAAACAACCAGCTCCTGCTGACGGTCATGATAATGAATTGCAGCATCTTTTTTCTCCGGTGAAAACGGCTCCTCTCCAAAGACTTCCAGAACTGCCGGTCCGCCATGCTCTGCTGCCTGAATTTTATGCTGCTCAAATACAGTACGCAGTACTTCCAGACGCCGCTCCACAAATGCTTTATCAAAATAGAATGCTTTGTCTTCTTTATGATCAAAATCATACTGACGGTTTACGCTGGTTGCGTAAGCACCACGCTTGGAACCGCCACGGTTATTAAAGGAAGATGACGGCTCTCTGCTGATGGTCGCCTGCAGTCCGATTTTTTCAAAATTCTGGATGGCTGCACGGATCATGCGCTCAAATCCAATCTGATAATGAATCTGAACTGTCTTTTTCTTTTTGATATCCTTGCCAGTAATCTCAAATCCAATGCGATATCCTTCTGTATAAGTATCTGCCATGGACTGAATTTCTTCCTCGGAAAGCTGATTTAAAAATTCTGCAATGCCAAGTTCATTTTTTCCAATATAAAATCCATACTGATACAGATAACTGAGTTCAGACAGATCTGCTTTCATAATAATATTTTTGTACAGGCTGTCCACCGGATCGATCATTTCCCGGATCTGGTTCTCCACAAACACTTCACTGTAATCATGGAAATACCAGTAAATGGTCTGTTTTGCCTCCTGCACATCTTCTTCTTCGAAGCAGTTATACACCTGCACGAAAAGCTCCAGTAACAAGGTCAGTTCTGCCAGTTTTCCCTCAAAAGCATAGGTAATCGCCACATCCAACTCTGCACGCAGAAAACTTAACAACTCGCCTTCTTTTTCGCCAAAAATAGCTACTGCATAAGCCGGGTTCGCATAGCTTTCCTCATAATAAGCCGGCAGCATATGATGATATAACTGCTCCTGATCTGCCTTGCAAGTCTCCAGGCTGCGCTGCTGCAAAGTTCCATCTTTTGCCATCTGACACAGTTCCATTGTTTTTTTCAAATAAACTGCTGCCTCTGTAAAATATCCTTTGTAAAGCTCCGGCACCAGAGCTTCTTTGCTGATTTCCTCCACACGCTCTGCCACCAGTTCATATCGTTCTTCGATTGTCTCATCTAAAAAATCATTCCAAACGCTGTCACCCATATTATTTTATCTCCTGCTGATTTTTTATTTATTATTTTCATTTTTTCTATTTGTTGCTATAAAATTCAAGTCGAACGCACGTGAGACTTGGTGCGTGATTCTGGTCA
>NZ_JRFU01000181.1 GCF_003122485.1 Eubacterium ramulus | reverse complement strand
ACAGAGGTGCGCAGTTGAAGTATGTCATGCAATTGCATGACGCGCACCTTGCAACAAGAATGCCGGAGCATTCTTGAATTTGAATACGAATGAATGATAGGTGTTTCAACGGAGTGTATTTTTATAATTAAAACAAAGTGTGGGCATTCCATGATTGATACAAAGATATCGAATGTGTTTTATATCATTGTAAAAAACACAAATGATATTTTCCAGAGTTTTGTTACGAAAAATAGTATATAAAATGAGTAAAATATTGTAGAATAAAGAGGTGGAAGCAATTTCATCTCTTTTTTCTTTTGGGTTATGCAGTTTTTAGTGGAAAATTGCTTTATATTTTATATATAGAAGAAACTGGAGGGACATGGTGAAGCATTGGTGCTGATCATGCATATAAAAGTTTGTTTCCATAATAGTATAAGTGAATGGTAGGAGGAATTGTGATGACGACTGCAGAATTACAGGAACAGGGAGCAATTTATTTTGATAAAATTACAGAGGGTTTCCGGAACTATAAAGATATTAAACTGGTGATGGATGAAAAACGTGCACTGGCGCATTTTAAAAATCTGAAAAAAGAATATGGAAATAATAAGGCATTTGCCGATTTCTATTATTACAGACTGGATCTGGATTCCCGTGAGATGGTGGATGAGGTTCTCACAGATGCAGAAAAGACATATTTGAACCTGATGATGCCGGAAGACTTAGATGAGGATATTGTATTTCCACTTGATGATAAACTTCTGAAAATAATTGTAAAATTGAATGCGGAAGAAATTCTATTTTCTACAATTTATTTTCTGCCGAGTGAAAAAGCAGGCGGAAGAGGACGCACAACATGGTGGGGAAACTATGAGAAGGAGTATATCTGCTTCTGTGACAAGTAAGTCTTGTTTGTGTGTCATATTGTTGGCGGCATGCTTTTTCGGTATTGCCCTGGTGTGGTATTGTAATATTCCCGAAATAGTTCGCAAAAGTAGCTGGTATTGGAAAAGCCACAGGCATATGCTATCTCTGTAATCGTCATGGTCGTGGTTTGAAGAAGAAAAATGGATTTTCCTAAACGATAGTGGCTCAGGTATAGCATAGGCGAAGTGGACAGATATTTTTGGAAAAGTGAAGTGCATTTTGTTTTGCAGCAATTTCCGGCAGATGAAATATTTTTCAGCAATATTTTGTTTGCATAATTTTTTTGAACATATCCGATCATTGCAGTCAGAGACATAAGATCGGCAGTGTTTTTATCGTGGTCTGGAAAATGATTCATATTTTCATAGAGTAATCTACAGATGTGGGCAAATTTTTCCAGCACGATAAAAGCCTGTATTTTTTCTGAATTACTGTCGTAGAGTATTTCCAGATCATGAAGAATAAGGTTCTGCCATTGAACTGTTGGACTCAATTTTACATAAGGAAAATGAACATTTTGCAATAAGGGATTAAAAAAATACTGGTTAAAATATGTATTCGCAGAAAGAAGTGCCGGAGATAACAGGAGACAGAGGAAGTAACATTCTGTATGTGCACCAGAATAACCATAATGCAGGCAGCGGCTGTTGACAAATAAACCTTCACCTGTTTGCAGAGGGATTTTTTCTCCGTTTACATTGTAGACCATCGTCCCATCTAAAATCAGAATAAACTCCAAGTCGTCATGCCAGTGGCTGACCGCACGAAAATCAGAATAGCTTGAAAGCTGTCTTTTTTTTATATAGGCAGGAAAGTCAGGATGGTTGTAAGCAACGTTTTCAGATGCATCTGAATTTATAATGAGATTTTGACAGGTTTCCATAAAAAAATAAACTCCTTTGCGAACGATTGTTATATAATTATGATTAATTTTGGTATAAAAATCAATTGGAAAAGTTTATTTTTGTATAAAACATCATAAATAAGTGAAAAAACTTTTTCTGGCAGCGTATTGCCGGTAATGTGAAACAGGAGGAGACGGAACATGGATATGAAATTGAGAAGAGACATGCACCTTGCATATGTTGCGGACGAAGCTGTTATGGCAGAACAGATAAAATGCAGAAAGATTTTGCAAAAATTGAATTTTGCAGATCGCTCAGATTTTGCGGGAATTGCAGAGATTGTAAAAGAACTTTTGGGTAAATCAGACGATGCGTGGATCAATCCGCCCTTTTACTGTGATTATGGGTTCAATATTGAGGTAGGAAGAAATTTTTTTGCCAATTATAATTGTACGATCATAGATGTTGCAAAAGTAAAAATTGGAGATTATTGTTTTATGGCTCCGAATGTTGCGATTTATACGGCAGGACATCCAGTTTATCCGGATACGCGAAATTCTGCTTTTGAATATGGAAAAGAAGTTATTATCGGTGACAATGTCTGGCTGGGAGGCAATACAGTGGTGTGTCCTGGTGTTCATATAGGGAATAATGTAGTCATCGGAGCAGGAAGTGTTGTTACAAAAGATATTCCTGACTGGTCAGTGGCAGCAGGCAACCCATGTCGCGTCATTCGAAAGATAACAGAACGTGATAAGAGAAAATTGTTTCGGGATGGGGAAATTGATGATGAGGCGTGGAAAATGATAGGGGGGAGATAAATGCAGAATACATGCAATCCATTTACAGTTACTGCTGCCCAAGTACCGGAAGATACTTATATTATTACGGAAAACGTAGATGAAATTGTGGAAAAGACAGGATGTTCTGGGACATTTGTGTAGAAGTGGAAGGGATGATCCAACAGGTTCAGCAAAAGAAAATTTTAATTGCAATTGACGATGTATCAAAATCTCCGCAAATGGTAAAGTTTATTTCTGAATATGGAAGATGGTTGAGAGCAGGTTATCCCGTGTATTTCATGTGCGCAGGTTCTTATGAAAATATGCATGAGTTGAGCAGTGTTAAAAATCTGACGTTTTACCGAAGGGCGGCAACACTAAATACAGAACCATTAAATGTGGTAAGAATGACTGAGTTGTATAGACGTAAACTGCATATCGATAGCATTCCGGCGCGCGAGATGGCAAAAGTTACAAAGGGACACGCGTATGGTGGAGCAACACTAGCGAAAATAAAAATTGCGCAAATAATTGGCACAATTCACACAATAGCGGTAAAAACGGCAAGATGACCTACTTCGACAAATCCGCCCGAAATGTGTTGACTTCTGC
>NZ_JRFU01000180.1 GCF_003122485.1 Eubacterium ramulus | reverse complement strand
TACTCACCACTTGCAGAAGTGGGAGTCTCAACTCAGACTGAGATAAAACAAACCCGGATACGAAATCTTCCGCATCCGGGCTTGCTGAAATCTTTCTGGTCTTTTGAATCTGTTTACTCTACTGTTACAGATTTTGCAAGGTTTCTCGGTTTATCTACATCCAGACCTTTTGCTACGCTGACATAATATCCCAGTAACTGTAACGGAATGATTGCCAGACTGGTTGCAAAATGCGGATCTGTCTTCGGTACATAAACAGAGAAATCTGCGGTATCTTCGATACCATAGTTGCCATATGTGGTCAGTCCCATCAGATATGCGCCACGGCTTTTTACCTCTACCATATTGCTGATGGTTTTCTCATATAGGTTGCTCTGGGTCAATACACCAACAACCAGTGTGTTGTCCTCGATCAGACTGATGGTTCCATGTTTTAACTCACCTGCTGCATATGCCTCAGAGTGAATGTAGCTGATCTCTTTCATCTTCAGGCTGCCTTCCAGACTGATGGCATAATCCAGACCACGTCCCAGGAAGAACATATCTTTTGCGTTTGCATATTTGCTTGCAAACCACTGAATACGCTCTTTGTCATCCAGAATCTTCTGAATTTTGGCAGGAAGCTCATTTAACTCTGCGATCATCTTTGCACAATCTTCTTCACTGAGCAGACCTTTTACCTGCGCCAGACGCATTGCAAACAAATACATCGCGATCAGCTGTGTGCTGTAAGCTTTTGTTGTTGCTACAGAGATCTCCGGTCCTGCGTAAGTGTACAGAGTATGATCACTCTCACGGGCAATGCTGGAGCCTACTACGTTTACAACGCCAAGAACAGCTACGCCTTTCTCTTTTGCCAGACGAAGAGCTGCCAGACTATCTGCGGTCTCTCCGGACTGTGAAATGATGACAACCAGTGAATTTTTCACCAGAATCGGATTACGATAACGGAACTCGGACGCGATGTCAATCTCAACCGGAACCTGTGTCATATCTTCCAGTACATATTTTGCTGCCATAGCTACATGATAAGCAGAACCGCAGCCTACGATATAAACACGCTCAATATTTGCCAGCTCTTCATCCTTCAGACCAATCTCAGAGAAATCAACAGCATTGTCTTTTACATATGCGCCAATCGTATCCTGAACGGCTCTCGGCTGCTCATGGATCTCTTTTAACATAAAATGCTCATAACCGCCTTTTTCTGCTGCCTCAGCATCCCATTTGATCTGAACCATTTCTTTTTCGATTTCTTCTTCATCCATGTTGAAGAAATGAATCTCGTCTTTTGTCAGCTCTGCGATCTCCAGATTGTCGATGTAATATACATTACGTGTCTGATCTAAGATCGCCGGTACATCAGAACCGATCAGTGTACCATGCTCGCTCTTTCCAATGATCAACGGGCTGTCTTTTCTTGCTGCAAAAATCTTGTTCGGGCAGTCTTTGAACATAACACCGAATGCATAAGAACCTCTGATGTGAAGCATTGCTGTCGCAATTGCAGTCAACGGTGACTCTGTCTTTTTGTAATAATAATCAATCAATTTTACAGCTACTTCTGTATCTGTCTCAGAATAGAATGTATAGCCACGTTTTACTAATTTCTCTTTCAGTTCCTGAAAGTTTTCAATAATTCCATTATGAACCAGAACAACGTTTTTATCATCAGAGCAATGCGGATGTGCATTGTTCTCAGACGGCTCACCGTGTGTTGCCCAACGTGTATGTCCGATACCGCTGGTACCGATTACAGAATGTCCGTCATCTGTTTTCTCGATCAGGGTACGTAAACGACCTTTGGCTTTTACTACTTCAACATTTCCGTTGGACTCATCACGAACACAGATACCGGCTGAATCATAACCACGGTATTCCAGTTTTGAAAGTCCTGCAAGTAAGATCGGTGCTGCCTGCTGCTCACCGATATATCCTACGATTCCACACATATGACTGTTTCTCCTTATCTTTCCATTTTTCTTCTATGCAAACTGCACATTTCATTTTATAGTTGTTGTTTCAACATTTTAAGTTGTTTTTTCAATAATAGTTACCGTCTTGTATCATACCATACTATACTTATTGTTGCAATACATCCAGTGCTTTTTGAATCTGATTATCGTATTCTTCGCTATATTTTGCATCCTCCGGACCGGTAAATTCGTATTCAATCTCCACATCCGGCTGGATACCAATGCCCTGTATGCAGGTTCCGTTTGGTGTAAAGTAACGGCTGGTTGTCAGTTTGAAAGCACTTCCATCTTTCAGAGACAGAATCGACTGCACAACACCTTTTCCATAAGTTGTAGTTCCGATAATCGTGCCCGCTTTTCGATCCTGGATCGCACCTGCAAAAATCTCCGATGCACTGGCACTATTTCCATTTACAAGAACCGCCAACGGCAGATCCAATGATTTATCATCTGTAGAATTATAATCCTGACGGTTTCCATCTTTATCTTCGGTATAGACTAACAGGCCTTCCGGCAAAATATCATCCAGCATACTGCATACGGAAGTGAGCATACCGCCCGGATTGGAACGCAGATCGACGATCAGCGCGGTCATACCTTCCTGCTGTAATTCAGACAGTGCATCCTCAAACTGCTCTACCGTATGTTCGGTAAACTCTGTTACCTGTATGTATCCGGTCTGGTTTTCCAACATCTTCTGGGTAACCGTGGGAAGCACCAGATTTTTTCTGGTAATGTCAAATTCCAGATAATCTGATTCTCCGGATCGTGCGATCACCAGATGCACCTGTGTACCTTCTTCTCCACGGACATGTGTGATAAACTCGCTCAGATCTGTGGACGCTGCCTCATAAGAATCTGCGGAAACGATCACATCGCCTTCCTGTAATCCACTCTCCTGCGCCGGTGAACCATCATACACATGCATAACCGTAACAACCTTTGTGTCTGCATCCTGCTGCAGACTTGCTCCGATTCCGCAATAAGTACCGGATACATTGGTATCATACAACTGTTGTGCTTCCTCTGCCGTATAATACTGGGAATAGACATCCAGATTGTCAAACAATCCTGCATACAGTCCTTCCTGCAGAGTACCCGTATCTACATCCTCATAATAATTCGACTGAATATAAGCTGCCAGTGTCTGAAGTTTTTTTGAAGTCGTGCGGTCTAACAGTCCAGTTCTGCTTACCGAAACACCAGAAACATACTCATACACACCAAAAATAACAACAGAGAGAAGTGCCATTACAATGACCCCGGCAAAAAATCCCTTTCCAAACCCGTTTTGTTTCTTCTTACGCTTCTTTTTTCCTGATTTTGTTTCGAAAGATTCCTCTGGCTCTTCCACCACAAAATCTCGTTCTTCCTGATTCATTGTCAAATCTCCTTTATTTTTTTCTAAAATCAGCAGAAGCGCCGGCACTTTCGGTTATCATTCCGAAACGTGCCGCCGCCAATATTAATCCCACCATATTAGTGCTGCGATTTGTCTGGATGTTTTTTCATCATCAAATCTCCTATTTTTCTGCTATATTATATGATATAAACTGCTATTTATATCAATTATTTCCATCTTCAGCACTGATTCAAAAATTGCTATTTTTTGCATCTCACATATCTTATACATTGATGTGCTTTCTTACGGTTACACGACTGCCAATGTATCCGATTCCAACGCCAAGGATCAGACCAACCGGTAATAAGATCTGGAATACAGTATCTACCGGAAGGAACGTCAGCAGGTTGTTCAAGAATCCAAAACGATTTGCAACATATTCAATAATTCTTCCATACATAGCATGAAGAATGATCAGCGGAATAGCTGCTCCGATCAGGCCGATCAGAATACCCTCCACGATAAACGGCGCCCGGACGAAATAATCCGTCGCTCCGATGACCTTCATAATACCAATTTCTTCTTTTCGAACAGCGATACCGGTACGAACCGTATTACTGATCAGGAATACGGCAACGCAGATCAGAATCAGGATAATAACCGCAGATACAATACTTACCAGTCGGTTAAAATCAGTCAATGTATTTGCAACCATCTCTGACTGACGGACTCTGCTGACATGATCTAAGCCTTCCAGATAAGATACCAGACTGCTCTGCTGCGAAATGTCCTCCATATAGATCTCATAGTTGGATTCTCCTGCCAGCGGGTTATCTGTACCAAAACTTGCTGCCGCTGCCTCATCACCGTCAAAATACTCTAATTTGTATTCTTCCCATGCTTCCTCGGCAGAAACATAATTGAAACTGGATACTTCCGATCTCATTGCGATTTCCTGACCAATGGCATCGATCTGATCCTGTGTCGTACCATCATCGAAGAATACGGTGATTGCTACGCCGGACTCCACATCTTTGACTACATGCTGGAAGTTAATTACGATAGAATAAAACATACCAAACATGAAAATACATGCCGCCATCGTTGCGATGGACGCAATGGAAAACATTTTATTTGTCCATATATTTTTGATACCTTGTTTGATGGTGTATCCAAATGTACTAATTTTCATCTTCTTCACCGCCCATCTGTACATCACTGACTACATGTCCCTGCTGCAGTGTGATGACACGTTTCTTCATTGCCTCAACGATCTCCATGTTATGGCTGACTACCAGAACGGTTGTGCCACGTTTGTTGATCTCGTCTAATAATTTCATGATCTCCCATGCATTATTTGCATCCAGGTTACCGGTCGGCTCATCTGCCAGAAGAATCTTCGGCTCATTGATCAGCGCTCTTGCAATTGCCACACGCTGCTGCTCTCCACCGGATAACTGGTTTGGTTTGGATTTATATTTTGCTGCCAGACCTACCAGAGAAAGCATTTTCGGTACTTTTTCTTTGATAGAACGCGCCGGTGCAGAGATGATCCGCTGCGCAAATGCCACATTCTCGTATACATTACGGTCTTTTAACAGACGGAAATCCTGAAACACACATCCGATATTTCTGCGGAAACGCGGAACCTGCCGGCGCGGAATCTCAGAAAGGATCTTGTCATTTATGATAATGGATCCGGAAGTAGGCTCCAGTTCTTTTAACAACAATTTGATCAGTGTTGATTTTCCTGATCCACTGTCACCTACTACGAATACAAATTCGCCTTCTTCAATCTGAATATTTACATCAGCAAGTGCCGGGACGCCTTCCACGTATGACTTGCTTACGTCTTTTAAAGTAATCATTTTATCCTCCTTCGAAATCACTTCAAACCATACTTCAACTTATCTGTTTCCAACTCTATTTGACAGAAAAACTTCATTTTTCCTGTCAGGCAAAAAAAGGGGCACGAACGCTTTCACCATCTGTGCCCCCAAACACTTAGCAATTTAATAATCTAATGTTTCCATATATTTCATGTATTTTACAACCATTAATGCAATCTTGAATGTGATCGCATCCTCGAACACACGAAGATCCAGTCCCGTGCTCTTCTGTAACTTATCCAGTCTGTATACCAGTGTATTTCTGTGAATGTACAACTGTCTTGATGTCTCAGACACATTCAGGCTGTTCTCAAAGAATTTATTGATGGTTGTCAATGTCTCCTCGTCAAAGTCATCCGGAGATTTGCCACCGAAGATTTCTTTGATAAACATTTTACAAAGTGGAATAGGAAGCTGATAGATCAGACGACCGATTCCCAGTGCAGAGTACGCAATAATGTTGCGATCCTCGAAGAAGATCTTTCCAACATCCAGTGCCATACGTGCTTCTTTGTAAGAACGGGATACTTCTTTGATCTCTCCCACCACAGTACCGTATGCGATATGCACCTCTGCATCACCTTTGAACAGACCAAGAATTACTTCCGCGGTCTTATCCAGATCCTGATTGCTGTCCATCTCGTCTACTTCTTTGACAACAATGATATTTTTCTCATCTACTGCCGTAACAAAATCCCGGTTCTTGCCCTCAAAGATACTGCGTACCTTCTCAAGCTCATTTCCCTCTTTGTCACGGTTGGTCTCTATAATATATACCACTCTGCGCACATCAGTTTCAATATGCAGTTTTTTGGCACGATTGTAAATATCTACCAGAAGCAGGTTATCCAACAGCAGGTTCTTGATAAAATTGTCTTTATCAAATCGTTCCTTATATGCAACCAGCAGATTCTGAATCTGGAAACTTGCGATCTGTCCAACCATGTAAACATCATCACTGTCGCCGTTTGCCAGCAATACATACTCTAACTGGTGCTCATCAAACACCTTAAAGAAATGACATCCTGATACTACCTGACTGTCGGCAGGCGAATCTACCAGTGCCATCGCCGGACTGACATACCGATCTGCCTCGGAAAATGTCGTTGCCAGGATCTTGCCTTCCGTATCAATGATACACAAATCTATCCTTGTTATATTTTTTAATCCATCAATTGTATTCTGCAATATCTGATTTGAAATCATAATGAAAAGCCCCCCTGTACACTTCCTTATACAACATTCACAATAACTAATTCTCTTTTTCGCGTATATTTTTACTGTGCATCCTTATTTTAAGACAAAACACCCAAAAAAGTAAAGAGGAAATGCAATTTTTTTTATGCATTTCCCCATATTTCACACTTTTTTTAGATTTTCTCCGAATACGACTGGAATCCTTCTCCCCATACCTCTCTTGCATCGCATATAATCAGAAAAGCTTTCGGATCAATTTCCATAACGGTCTCCTTCAACCAGACGATCTGCTTGCGGGATACCACACACAATAGCATACATTTTTCCTGTTTTGTATACATGCCCTTCGCCTGAATACCAGTCACACCACGATCCATCTCCGACAGGATCACATCAGAAATTTTCTGCGTCTCGTCAGACAGGATATAAACCGCACGTGACACGTCCAGACCTTCCAGCGTGATATCGGACACTTTTGTGGCAACGGCGATAGAAAAAATCGCATACAATCCACTTTTCCATCCAAACAGATACAAACCACTCACCACGATCAGCGCATCAATGATCTGAATCAGGCGTACCACGGAAAACTGTTTCCATTTGCTGTGGATCAATACTGCCAGCATATCCGTTCCACCGGTGGTGCAGTTTGCCCGGAGCACCAGACCGATTCCAAGTCCCATCAGGCAGCCTCCAAGGATCGTGCCAATGACGAAATCATTTTCTGCCATATCAATTGGCGGAATGATCACTAACCATACAGACAGCAACACCATTGCAAGAAAGGATTTTCCGACAAATTCTTTTCCTTTCTTGATATATGCCGCAATAAAGATCGGCACATTTAATACAAAAGAGGTTACTCCCAGTGGGATTCCCCCTGCAACGATCCAGGATGTCAGCGCCTTGATAATGATTGACAAACCGGAAAATCCTCCGGTAACCATATCCAGCGGATCATAAATACATTTGACCGGCAAAGCCGTCAGACCTGATCCGATAATGATCAGCAGCAGATCCTGAACTGTTTTTTTACCAGCTAACTGTTTCATAACACTTCCCCCTTATCTGAATTTTAATGCCCCTGCAGTCTGTCAACTGCCAAAGGAACAAAAATATCTCAGTGAAAAACATTTCTCCACTGAGATAAAAACTACGCAAATTTTACGATCAATCTGTTTTTTCCTCTGATTCATAAGACTGGATCTGACGCTTCATCTTATGGCGCGCCAGCAGTTTTTTACAGATTCCCACTGATTTCTTCTTTCCATTGACGAAGGTATTCTCGCTTCCCACGCCAAACCAGAGCCGCGCATTCAGCATCTGTCTGTGCTCTGCCAGAAATTTTTCCTGGCGTGGAGTGGATAGCATGGAAAAAATCATATGTGGCGATACCGCATTGATTTCATTGACGATCTGTTCTGCATCCTCACCTGCTTCTTCCCAGACTGCATCACCACAGACATACGGCGCATTTCCAAAGGAATTTTCCAGAAATTCACAAAGGGTATCCATCTGCGTCCGTGTCTCATACAGCAGATATACACTGTGTTTCGCCCGGATCACCCCTCGCAGAGTCTCGGAGGCAAACCGGTGCTCCCGCGCCTCATCCAGCCACTTTCTGGATGTCACCCCAAGTTCCATCAGGATTTCCTTATCCGAAGGGATCACCAGATCCATATCCTCCAGACATTGTCTGACCTGTTCATCCTCTCCTGCCGTCACCACCGTTTTCATAGAAACGGTTTCCACCGCATGAAGTCCTTCTGATGCAAGATAATGTTCGATTTTATGAAGTGCTTCCCGCAGGCTGCAGATATCGATCCGCACTCCTGCCAGTTCTTTTCTACTACTCATTTTGTCCCATTTCTTTTATACTTATTCGCAGTGATTTCACACATTTTTTCTGTGTCAAATCATCCTTTTTATTTATAATTACCAATCAGAAATCAAATCTCCATTGAATCTTTATACAATAATTGTTCCCATCCGTCAAGTATATTCCCTCTGCCAAACAAAATGAATGATAAAAAAAGTCAAACTTTCTTAATAAAATAACAAAAAGAGGATCTGATTTCCACGTACCTTCAGATCCTCTTTCTGACCGTTATAAACAAGGTTATGCACATTATCCACAAAATCCGATCATTCTGTCCAAATTATGCCAAACCTCTGTATTTTATCCGAATTATCCTAACACTCTGCGGACTGCAAGAATATTTGTATAAGTTGCCGGTGAAATTTTAATTCCATCACTTGGATTGCTTGCATGGATGATCTGACCGCCGCCAATATATAATGCAACATGTCCGCTATAGCAGATGATATCGCCCGGCTGTGCTTCGGAATAACTTATGCCACGTCCTACACTGCGTAATGCAGATGAAGAATGTGGAAGGGAAATTCCATAGTGTGCATATACCTGCATTACAAATCCGGAACAGTCTACACCGTTTGTCAGGCTTGTACCGCCCCATACATACGGATTACCAAGGAACTGGCTCGCATAGCTGATCACGGAGCTTCCGGAACTGCTCTGTGCACTCTCTACTTCCGGTTTTTCTGCATACTGATAAGTATCTGCTACCTCTGCATATTCTGTGGAAATATATCCCTCACCGTCAGAAGTCTCAACTTTTACCCATCCCGGTGTCTGCTCATCAGTAACCGTAAGCTGTTCGTCCTGTCCTGCTAAAGTTACGACGGAAGCATCTGTGCTTGCTTCGCTTCTTACTTTTAAAGTCTCTGTCTCCACGGTAGCTGTTCTTGTTTTAACAGAATCCAGTAATGCCTGATCTCCAACAGTTAAATATTCTGCTTTGATATATCCGCTGATAGAACCGGATGTGATCTGGTACCATCCATCTTCTGTACCAGTAACAGTTGCTACCGCATTGTTTTTCATAATACCAACGATCTCACTGTCTGTGGTTGCTTCCTTGCGGATATTGATATAACTGTCTGTCTGTGTCACACCAAGATTTGCAGCTGCTGTCTGCTCTGCGGTATCTGCCTGTGCAACAAGAAGTGAAACTCCTGAAGCCGGTGCTGCAGTGGTACTGATTGCTGCTGTATTATCTGTCTCTGCTGCCTGTGCACTTCCTGCTCCCATGGTCAGTACTAAGGTGCTTAATAATAAACAGGCTGCAAATTTTCTATTTCTGGTTCTCATATTGTCCTCCGTATGTTCCATACTATTTTTTATTGTTACTTTTTATCTCAATTATTACAAAATTGTTACATTCAACATGTCCGATTATAACAAATCAGTATCATAGTGTCAATATAAGTTTCCGTTCTCAACGTTCATTTCACTGTTTTTTCACCTTATTTTTACAAATTCAGAACTTATTCGCAGGCAAAAAAAAGAACACAGAATTGTAACATTTTCTGTGTTCTTTCTTAATTTGTTTTAATGTGATGCATTTTGCGTATTCTGCGTACCGGACGTGTTAGAATATGTCTGGGCATCCTGTCCACTGTGATTCGGTGTCAACGCATCGATCAACGGCTGTAACAGTCCATGGCTTGTATGAACATCACATACCTTCGTCGGCATTGCATCTTCCCCGGACGCATCTTTTACATAAGTTTTTTTCACCTTGCTGCTTTCCGGGCAATATTCTCCTGCAAGCAATCCGGAATCCTTACAGATCACCGCAGTCTCATGCAGATCACATTTTTCCTCCGGTTCGGTTCCATCCGCAAAATATTCCGTCACGGTCTTGGAGCAGACACCCGGGATTGCAATCTTGCCAGAGGTTGCACACACGGTATATTCCTGCACATCATCCGGCATCTCAAAATCTTTGTATTCCAGTCCTTCGTGAAGTTGTCCCATAATACGGTTCCACAGGATCTTCGGATATTTGGTAGATTCCAGTTCTGAGTAATCGTCATAACCGCCCCATACCACACAGGTGTAATATGGCGTAAAACCTGCAAACCAGGCGTCACGGGCTGCTTCCGTCGTTCCTGCTGTACCGGTTTTTCCGGCAATCGGCATGGTACCAAAATCTGCCAGTTTTCCGGTTCCGTATTTTACAACATCTTCCATGGCTGAGGTCAGCAGATATGCGGTACTGTCCTTGATCACAGTGTGTGTCTTCGGAGTCTTGTCCAGAAGAACATTTCCATCCTGATCCAATATCTTCGTATACAATACCGGTTCCTTATATTTTCCGCCATTCGGAATAACTTCAAAAGCTGCTGCCAGCTCCAGATTGCTGACTGCACCGACACCAAGTGGCAATGATTCCACAATATCGTCCTTTGTCAGCGTAGATATACCAAATTTCTTTACCATCTCATAGCCGGTCTTTGGTGTGATATCTTCCACCGTCTTGATCGCCACTACGTTGACGGAATCCTGAATCGCCTCCCGGATGCTCGTATAGCCACGATACTTGCCATCTGCATTGTGTACGGTCTGACCGGATGAATATGTGATCGGTTCATCCAGTACCGCTGTTGCCAGCGTGTATTTTCCACTGTCCAATGCCGGAGCGTAAGCACTCAGGATCTTAAAGGTAGAACCAGGCTGTCTCGTCACCCCGGAAGCTCTGTTTAACGTCTTACTTGCCGTCTTTTCACCTCTGCCGCCAACCAGGGCCTTCACCTGACCGGTGCTCTGATCGATGATCGTTACCGATGTCTGCGGCTGCACGGTAAATGTCACATTTTCCCCAAGCACGGTTCCCCCAGCACTGATCATGGCTTCCCGGTACTCATCAATCGCATCCTGTGCAGATGATTCACTCTTATAATTCAGATCATAGGTTTCGTACTTCTTCTTATAATAAGAAAGCAGATTCTGCTCACTGTAATGTTCCACAGAACCATCCGTCTTTTGAACGGATAATGCATAGGAAAAAGAAACTTTTTTGGCAATATCAGAATAATTACTGTCATCATTTACCTGATCATCACAAATCTTCTGGATTTTCGGATCCTGTGTCGAATAAATGGTCAGACCACCGCTGTACAGTGCTTTATATGCCTGCGCTTCCGAATAATCTAATTCATCCTGCAGATCCTGTACCACTTCTTCTGTCAGGGAATCTACAAAATAAGATGTGATATTGGTATCACTGCTCTGCCACTTGGTATTGTTATCCTGAATCCGGTCGTATACCGGATCTTCCAGTGCCTCCTGATACTCATTCTCATCAATATACCCCTGCTCTTTCATATTTAAAAGAACTTTCTCACGCCGGGCTGCATTGTCCTCCGGATGAGAAATCGGGTTGTATTTGGACGGATTTTGGGTAATTCCTGCAATTACTGCGCACTCTGACAACGTCAGCTCTGAGACATCTTTTCCAAAATAACGTCTGGATGCTGCCTGCACGCCTAACGTATTCTGTCCCAGATTGATGGTATTCAGATAATTTTCCATGATCCAGTCTTTGGAAACTTTCTTTTCCAGCTGTACTGCCAGATATTGTTCCTGCAGTTTTCGCTCAATACGCTGTGAGGAATCCTCTGTCGTCCATCCCTCAAACACATTATTTTTCAACAGCTGCTGTGTGATCGTGCTGGCTCCTTCTGTGAGATGTCCGGTGGTCAGTCCCTTTGCAACTGCCCGGGCTATTCCCCTCAGGTCAATGCCGTTGTGATCATAAAAACGCTCATCTTCGATTGCCACAAATGCATGCTGCAGATCCACCGGAATCTCATCCAATGTCACATAGACTCGATTGGAACCGGTTCCAACAAGCTGCGCGGTCACATTTCCGTCTGCATCCAGAACTGTGGACATATATCCGGAAGGTGTCGCATCAATCTCATTAATATCCGGTGCTTCTGCAATTATTTTTTCCACAAAACGATAGCCCTGATAACCGACATATCCAAGTCCGGAAACAAACAACAGCAGCACGATCAGTAACGTCAGCGAAGAAAGCTTCCTGCGCATGACCGTTCCACGGGAGGTCAGCTCCCATTTTCTGCGCGCAGCATTTTTTCTGCCATAATTCATAGATTCCCTCCATTCAAGAATGCCCTCATCATTCTTGCTGCTCACCGCCGCTAAAGACAGGAGCCTTTTCTTATCTAATACAATTCTTCTCTGTTAAACGAAAAGTCAAACAACTATATTGCTTATAATACCATTAATGCGATATACTGTCTACATTAGATGTGGATACCTCGCATCTGGCAAAAATATAAAAACAATATAATTGTAAAAACAACGATCTTTAAAAATCAATTTTTCAAAAATAAAAATCCTATTGATTTGTAGATTCATATATAGAAAGGAACATCATGAGTTATAAAGTATTATATCAGGCCGGTCAGGATGAAATCGAAGAAAAAAAATCCCGTTTCATCGCACACACGCTCCCGGTCACCTCGGAAGAAGAAGCAGTTGCCTTCTTAAATAAGATAAAAAAGGAATATTGGGATGCACGTCACAACTGTCATGCCTATACCATCGGGAAAAACAATGAATGTACCCGCTGCAGTGATGACGGAGAACCTTCCGGTACTGCCGGTCGTCCGATTCTGGATGTACTGCTCCGGGAAGGGATTCACAACTGCATCGTTGTTGTCACCCGATATTTTGGCGGCACTCTGCTTGGCACCGGTGGACTGGTGCGGGCGTATCAGGCAGCTACTCAGGCAGGACTTGCTGCAAGTACCATCATTGAAAAGCAGTTCGGGCACAAATTACATGTCACTACAGATTATAATGGCATTGGAAAACTGCAATATCTGGTAGCACAGAACCAGATTTTTACATTGGATACCCAATATGCCGATAATGTTACCCTTGATCTGATGGTTCCCGAGGAAAAATTCAAGGATTTTTGTGTTCAGATCACGGAAGCAACCAGTGGACGCGCTATCATGGATTCCGAAGATTTAGAGGAATTCGGTATTGTTGACGGTGAAATCATTTTTTAATTGATATTTTTCTTTCATTTTACATTTATTTTTAAAATGTCAGATTATTATCAAAAATAAGTTAAAAATTCAAACGTAGTTTTTTCAAAAAAGGGGTTGCAATCCTTGGAAACTTGCCCTATAATAACACTTGTCGACAGGACATGAGGCAAACACCTCAAAGCAAAGCCTTCGGCAACAAGTAATGGCCCATCGCCAAATGGTAAGGCAACGGACTCTGACTCCGTCATTTCAAGGTTCGAATCCTTGTGGGCCAGTTATCAGAAAGCACCATGTAAATGGTGCTTTTTTGTTTAGCAGGAAATTTCATATAATTTCCTGGCATTTCTTTTTTTAACAAAACTGCGGTCGATCCGCTATCCTGTATTTTTAAGGAGGACGATTTTCATGTATCAGTTTAAAAGCCGCGTCAGATTCAGTGAGGTAGACAGTCACCTCAATATGACACTGCCATCCATTATCAACTATTTTCAGGATTGCAGTACTTTCCACTCCGATTCTATCGGACAGGGTATCGAAGTCATGATGGAACAGGGATATGCCTGGATTCTTTCTTCCTGGCAGATCATCATCAACCGTTATCCAAGATTTGGTGAAGAAATCACGATCAGTACCTGGGCACACGGCTGGAAAGCTTTTTTCGGATACCGTAATTTCAAAATGGAGGATGCAGAGGGCAATATTCTGGCTTATTCCAACACAAACTGGATCTACATGAATATCAAAACCGGTCGCCCGGAACGGATTCCAAAGGAAGTCAGCGACCTTTATGCCTGCGAACCGGCAATTCCTATGGAAGAAGCATCCCGCAAAATTGCCCCTGTCACAGAGGGCATTAGCCTTAGCCCGATTCAGGTGCACAAATACGACATTGATTCCAACAATCATGTCAACAATGAGCGCTATGTGCCAATGGCTATGGAATGTCTGCCGGATGGTTTTATCATCCGTCAGCTTCGGGTAGAATATCGTAATTCCGCCGTATACGGCGATACGATTTATCCATTCTATCATCAGGAAGGTGATACCCTGAAAGTGTCCCTGAATGATGCGGATGGCATACCTTATGCCATTGTAGAATTTCAAAGCTGACATATATGCAGAATATATATATGTCATATTTAAAACATCTTTCTATATGATATAAGTAATGCAACGTACGTATAGAAATAAAATAAGAAATAACATATAATTATCAAAATATTTTACGCCACCAGAAAGGACGGATACACAACATGAAATTAGGAGAAAAACAGACACTTACCGTAGTAAAACAGGTAGACTTCGGCGTTTACCTTGCAGAGCAGCAGGATGACGAAACCCGCGTACTGCTCCCGGCAAAACAGGTTCCGGAAGGAACAAAGCTGCACGACAAACTGGAAGTCTTCTTATATAAAGACTCCAAGGATCGTCTGATTGCCACTACAAATGAGCCAAAACTGACACTGGGCGGTTTTGCCGTTCTGAAAGTTGTTCAGGTAACACAGATCGGCGCATTCCTTGACTGGGGACTGGAAAAAGATCTTTTGCTTCCTTTTAAAGAACAGCTTCGTAAGGTCAGAGAAGGCGACGAAGTACTTGTTACTCTTTATATAGATAAAAGTAATCGTCTCTGTGCCACCATGGAAGGTATTTACCATCTGCTCTCCACTGATTCTCCATACAAAAAGGGAGACACGGTAACCGGTCGTGTATACGAATTCAGTGACAACTTCGGTACCTTCGTCGCAGTAGATGACAAATATTCTGCCCGCATCCCGGGATTTGAGAACACTACTGCATTAAAGATCGGTGATATCATCGAAGCAAACGTCACAAACCGCAAACCGGATGGAAAACTGGATCTGACCATTCGCGCAAAAGCTTATGTTCAGATGAACAAAGATGCTGAAGATGTATTAAGAATCATTGATGAGTACGGCGGAGTCCTTCCATTTAATGACAAAGCTTCACCGGAGATTATCAAACGCGAAGCTCACATGAGTAAAAACGCATTTAAGCGTGCCGTAGGACATCTTTACAAAGAACGTCTGATTGAATTTACAGATAAAGGAATCCGACGGGTATAATGAATCCGACGGGTATAATGAATCAATCAAATAACAGACCTGTAGAAAAATACAGTCTGGATCTGTGTAAATTTATCATGGCATTCGCAGTCATTGCAATTCACACGGATCCACTGGTTGACTGCAGCAATACTGCCATGTCCAGAATCGGATACCTGTTTCTGTCCATGGCAGTTCCATTTTTCTTCCTTGCCTCCGGATATTTGCTGGCAGCCAAATTGCTGTTCCCATTTTCCAGACAGGAAGACCTTTCA
>NZ_JRFU01000018.1 GCF_003122485.1 Eubacterium ramulus | reverse complement strand
GACTCGCTTCGTAAAATTATCAGTTATCCTATGTGCAATAAAATATCCAATTATAGTACCAACAGTATTTGTAATAACATCGTTTATATCAGTGGTTCTAAAAGTAAAAATCTGTGATATTTCAATTAGACTTGTAACTATAAATCCCGTTAAGGCAACATTTTTAATGTTTCTGAATTTATCCCACAATATCGGCAAAAAGAAGCCAAGTGGAACAAATAAAAGTACATTCAAACAAGCATTCATGGAATCCGAAACCATATCCAAAAACGGGATAACGTTCACTGCAAAATCAATTTTCAGAGATGTTATATCTGGGAAGCCTACAAGTGCTAAGACTGCAGTAAAATAAAAACCCAATACCATATAAATAATAGTTCGTTTCCAGTTATGAAAACATAACTTGTTATATATGCACCAAATAGGAATTATAAAAACAGCTGCCGCAACAATTTCGATAAGTGCACTATATATTCTATACATGTTTTTCTACCTCCGCAACGCCCGATTTTGTTAAACTCTTTCTATGCTCCATCTTCTTGCCCTTCGGACAAGAAGCATCCCTCGCTCTAAAGAGCTCGGTCAATTATAAGTTAGCTAATAATATCATGACAATAAATAATGTCAAGAATATAGCTCCTATCAAACTTATAATATTAATAAATTTTATCCAATATTTGTTTGATATTTTAAAAATTCCGATAGCAAGAACTATCCCCAGGAATCCCCCTAATGAATTTGTAATAATATCTGTAATATCCGTTCCACCAATAGCAAAGATAAATTGCACTATTTCAAATAGAAAACTGGTACATACAATAGGTAGAAATTGTTTTAATATAGGCTTTTTCTCCCACAAAATATGGACAAATAAACCGTATGGAATAAATGCCAACACGTTCTGAATAATTTCACTAAAATCTATTGTCCCATTTACAATCACAGAATCAGCGAATGGAATTAAGTTAATATTTCTTAAATGAGGTAAGTCTGCAATAGAAAACTGAATTTTAAACAAAATAATCCATGTCAATGCCACTAGATAAAATACTAATAAACCCAATGTAATTTTTTTTGATTTCATAATACCGCTCCTTTTTATTTTTTATCATAGCAAAGAACTATTAAAATTGTGCTTTAGCATTAATTAATATTTAATGAATTTATGTAGACTTGCTTCCCAAATTTGGGAAGCACTTTGCATATCAATCGTCTCTGCCATATATTATAACTCCAGATCTCCTTTTTTTCGTCTCCTCTCACGCCGTTCTCTGGCCTTTTGCTCCATCTCCTGTTTACGCTGTTTTTCTTCCAAATATTCCAGATGGATAGCCCTCTGTTCTGCCTGCTCGACTACTTCTGGTCCTAGTATTTTTCGCACTCTTTGATACTTCATTTCTGTATTGCGTAACGTATGATTCTCTTCTTTCAATTGATTTTTCTCATTCACTACATTTTTTAATTCATCACGAAGTTCACAATAATCATTTTCTAAATTCCGGTGTTTTCGTTTCCATTGATTCAAAATCTGCTCCATTTCCAGTACTTTTCCAGCTAATGCAGCCATATATTGTTTCATTTTAGTGAATAACGGTTTTATCTTTTTTCCCGGTATGTAACTGCACGTTCCAGTGATCCAGGCTGCGGCAATAACAAATCTACTTGTCCAAATTTTTCTAATTCCTGATCAACGGCATTCATAACAGTTTGCACCTTTTCTCGTCTTTTTTCTATATGTTCCAACTCTGTTGCTGCAATCCTCACTTGTTCTGCCATTTGCACGTTATCCTGCTCAAGCCTCGTTTTTTCTTCACCCAGAGAATGTACATCAGCACATTTTTCTCTCATATCGATTAACAGGTTCAGATACTTCTCCGATAGTTCCTTTTGTTCCTGTTCCAGACACGCCAGCTCTTTTTGCCGTTCCTTCTTTTTATAATTATATACATCCAGATGCTCCTCATGTGTTCCTTTCTTTTCCCATTCGATTCCATGCTGTTCCATGATCTGTGCAAGTATCTCTTTCTCATGATTGATCCACTGATTCAGCTCCGATTCATGCTTAGAACCGCCCTGAAATCCCTGACTTTTCAATGCCTGTTTTAAAGATACCCTTGTATCCATTCCCTTGCCTTTCCAGTTCGTGACAAACGGAACAAAATCAATATGTACATGAGGTGTTGCTTCATCCAGATGCACATAACAATTAAATACTCTCAGAGATGGGTTCCTCGCCTGAAAGCCTTTTACAAACTCATCCAATATCTCTGTAGCCAGTTTTCCTTCTGGAGTTGCAACAGCCATATCCTTACTGTTTCCGATCTGAAAGATTACTTCATGGAACAGTTTTTCCTGCTTTCCATGTTGGATCTTGTCATAATAATCGTGAATCTGTCTGTCTTTTCTTTTCCCAACGTTATAACGTGCCACCGCATCATCAAACAGTTCATGGTAGATCTGCTTTAGATTATCATCACAATATTTTATATTGGACTCTACTCGTTCCGGATTTACATTTTCCGCTATAAATGAGCGTCTATTATGTGCTAACGATCCCTTTCCAACCATCCCGCTTATTGTCCGTTTCAATCTATACACCTCCCATCAAGTCTTATATCAACATTATTTTTTTCTTTCCTGCACAGTTTTGTTACTTTTGTCAAAAGTAACGCAAAAGCACTTTCGACAGTCGTTCCTCCCATCAAAAGTGCTCTTGCGCCCTGCCGGGGGCTTCTATACGATTCTGATTGGCTTATTCTTGTCTGCTGTTTACAGGTGCGTGACACGCTCCTGTTATAAAGTAATCAACAAGAATCTCTACCATCGAAAACTTTCCGGTATTCCCTTTCTGTCCAGGTATTCCTGCCGGGACTTTTCTCTTTCTTCCTCGGTTGGTGCCGTTTTGTACTTGCTATATAATTCTCGATTTGCCATTGTATCAAGCTTTTTTTCCAATCCTTTTCTTATATCCTCCGCTTCCCGTTTTTGATCCAGCAAATGATATTTTATTATCTTTCCAAATAATTCCGATGAAATCATTATATTTTTCAATTTATCACCTTCCTGTCATTTCTTTTAGGTCGCAACACTGCAATGTCTCTATAAATTGCAACCTTACATTTTAATTATGCATTTTCTATACATTCTGCAATGTTGCATTCTTGGTTGTTTCTGACTTAACCTTATCTAAATCCCAGTACCATGAATTGCTGATTCGTCTTGCCTTAATTCCAAGTTCCTTTTTTGCATTTTCCAGTGTTCTTTTTGAAATATTCAGTTCTTCTGCCATCTCAAATATTTCACTGCTCTGTACTGTTGTTGAAGTCTCTGCTAATTCCCGCAACATCTTCTTCGCCTGTTCTATTTTGTTTACTTTTGGTGCTATTCCACCAAGCACTTCATCCGCTGTAATTTCATAATCACCTACCCACTCAAATCCTGTTTCTGCTAGGCGAAATGCTTTAGAATGTCCAAATGTTGCTAAATTATTTTTTATCTGGACCACAGCTCTTAACTCTGGTTCTCCTTCTATTCTTCCTACCAGTAATACACTTCTGGCCACTGCGAAAAAATCAATGGAACCTATTCCTCTATATGCAGCTTTATTTCCACCAGCCTTGTTCATGTGTCCAATCAGTAAAATTGCACATTTATACTTTTCTGCCAGCAAGCTCAGTCTTTTTGTCATATCTCTTGCTTCATTTGCCCGGTTCATGTCCATGCCGCCTCCCAGATAAGCTTGAATCGGATCTAAAATAAGTACCTTAGCACCTGTCTGTTTGATAGCATATTCCAGTCTTTCATCTATCATGGAAAGCGATTTTTCTGTTTCGTCTATAACCATGATTCTTTCACATACTGCTTCTGCCCGTTCCAGTCTTGGTTTTACTGTATCTGCTAGTCCGTCCTCCGCCGTCTGATAAATAATATTTACTGGTTCTGTTATCTTCATGTCACTATCCAGACCTTCTCCCTTAGACAATTTTGCTGCAATATTTAATACCAGTGTAGTTTTTCCATCTCCCGGATCTCCCTGAATAATTGTTAATTTTCCATAAGGGATAAATGGATACCAGAGCCAGTCCACCGTCTGGGACTGGACATCTGACATCTTTATCATTTTCAATTCCGGTTTATTCTCATCTCTCTGTTGCATAAACTCCTCCAATTTTTAAACGGTTCCCGTCAATTATCTGTTGTTCTCCGAAAGAATCCCTGCTATAATCAATTTGTCTAGGATTGACATTTGTGGATTCATCCTCATTTGTCATATTGCTCCGGTTGTTCATACTTCCGGAGCTTTTTATATTTTCATCATCCAGCATATCTGCCACCACTTTCTGCTGATCTGGATATAAGTGTCCATAAGTATTCAATATAATTCGTATATCCGTATGTCCAAATCTTTCTTTAATCATCAGTGGCTGTACACCTTTGTTAATCAGAAATGCCGCATGACTGTGACGAATGTCATGCACTCTTATCTTTTTCACTCCGGTCTTTTGAACCACTTGTTTTAACTTATGCTGTACTGCTTCGTGAACCATGGGAAAAATGCGTTCATCATCAGGTAAATCATATAATTTTCTACTAATATACTCCTAAATCTCTTTTTTCAAAAATTCCGGTATGGAAACTGTACGATTAGATTCTTCTGTTTTAGGAGAAGTAATCACATCTTTTCCATGCATACGGTAGTAAGTCTTATTAATATGAAGTAGATTTTTTTCAAAATCAATATCCGCAGGTGTAATGCTGAGTGCTTCACCTTCTCTTACTCCTGTCCAAAACAATAATTCGAACAGAACATAATATTTACTACCCGGTTTTATTCCGGTCATAAACTGTCGATATTCTTCAATCGTCCAGAATTTCATCTTCTTTTTTGAAGTCTTTCCCATACGTTTTACCTTGTCACATGGATTATCCGCCAAATTATAAATATTTTTTGCATGATGAAATAATGCTGTCATCTGATTCTGTATTGTTTTCAGGTAATCATCTGAATACCCTTTTGCAATAATTGTATTCTGCCATTGGATAATTTCTGCAGGTGTGATGCTGTTCATCGGTCTGTCCTTAAAATACGGTAACAGTTGAGCATTCATCGTATCTCTTTTATTCTTGATACTCCTGTCCTTCAATGACAGAGCTTTGTCTCGGAAATAAACTTCTACAAACTCTCCCATTGTCATATCCATATTGGCTTTCGCTGTTCTTTTATACTCTACTTCAAAATTTAGTGCTTCTTTCTTAGTACGGAATCCTCTTTTTACTTTTCTCTTTTTGGTCCCTGTCCAGTCTTCATAATAAAATGAAACATACCAGGTTCCCCTTTCTTCATCTTTGTATGCTGACATACTTTATGCCTCCTCTTACATTACCATCTGAGAATATCCATAAAATTTCTTTTCCCAGAATGCTCTCGGTATTTTGCCTGCAACAGTTACATATCCCTGATCTGCAAGCTCTTTGTTCAGTTTCCGAAGCAGCTTATAGGCATATCCTAGTGAGATTCCCATGTTTTCAGCTACTTCTTCTGCTGTAATCATATAGTTCTGTTTCTGCATATTATTTCCTCCTTATCTATAATTATCATTTGTGCTGATACTATATCATTTTAAATAGTCATTGTCAATAATTTATATCTGTATTAATGATATTTTTCTATATTGTTGATTTTTATCATTTGTGATATAATGAGCGCAAGTGAGCCAACATACTAATATGATTGGCGACCGGAGAATGTCGATCATAAGCTGTTTTTTGCTTATGATATACTAATTAAAGCTTTTAAGGAGGTGCTATTATGCAGAAATCATCTATCTCAGAAAAAATAAAAGAACTGCGAACTGATCTGGAAATGAATCAGAAAAATTTCTCCGCAGCCATCGGTATACGTCAATCGACTCTATCCAGCTACGAAAATGGTATAGTTACTCCATCCAACGAGGTATTGCTGACTATTGCTCAAAAATTTCATGTCTCACTGGATTGGTTGTTTGGATTATCCGAAAACAAAATACAAATTTCTACTCTGAGCGATGTCATTTTAGTTTTACTCCAGATGAATGAATCAAATGAATTGCGATATGAGCTGGAAATAAATAATATACTTCCCAATGATCTGGAAACAGAAACTCAGAAATGGTATGCCGGGATCCGCTTTTATGGAAATGATCCGGAACACTCTTTAAATGGTGATATGTGTAATTTCCTTGCTGAATTAGAAGAGAACAGAGAAAGTCTGGAATCTTATTTCACAGGAAAAGATATGTTTGATATGTGGAAAAAACAGACTTTGGAATATTACTCAACCCGATCCATCACCCACAAAGAAATCGAAAGTCTGGATTTTGAGACAAGAATCCGTAAAAGAGATGAGCTTTTAGAAAGAAAATTTTCTAATAACGAACAGAAATAGTATCATAATAGTATCACAGGCAGATATGCGGAGATTTTTATTCTCTTTCCATACCTGCCTGTTATTTTTTTGTTCGCTATTCTTTACGACAATATTTTAATCTTTTACACATAGAAAAAACCCCGGAAACATTGCTGTTCCGGGGTAATTCCCATAATATCTTGTGATACCAATTTATATATTACTATAGTTCAATCAATGATTACTCGATGATTGTAGCAACACGTCCTGATCCTACAGTACGTCCACCTTCACGGATAGCGAATGTAAGACCCTGCTCCATAGCGATTGGGTGGATGAGCTCGATTGTCATCTCTACGTTATCGCCAGGCATGCACATCTCTGTACCTTCTGGAAGGTTGCAAACACCTGTTACGTCAGTTGTTCTGAAGTAGAACTGCGGACGGTAGTTGTTGAAGAACGGTGTATGACGGCCACCCTCGTCTTTTGTCAGTACGTAAACCTGAGCTGTGAATTTTGTATGGCATGTTACTGTACCTGGTTTTGTAAGAACCTGACCTCTTTCGATGTCCTCTCTCTTAATACCACGAAGTAATGCACCGATGTTGTCACCAGCCTGAGCCTCGTCTAACAGTTTACGGAACATCTCGATACCAGTAACAGTTGTTTTCTGAATCTCCTCTTTGATACCAACGATTTCAACTTCCTCGTTGATGTGAAGAGTACCACGCTCTACTCTACCTGTAGCAACTGTACCACGACCTGTGATTGTGAATACATCCTCTACTGGCATAAGGAATGGCTGATCTGTTGCACGCTGCGGATCCGGAATATACTCATCAACTGTGTCCATGAGCTCCATGATCTTGTCGCCCCACTCGCCCATCGGATCTTCAAGAGCTTTTAAAGCAGATCCTTTGATGATCGGGCAGTCTGTGAAGTCATACTCTTCCAGAACTTCTGTGATCTCCATCTCTACTAACTCAAGCAGCTCCTCATCGTCTACCATATCACATTTGTTCATGAATACAACGATGTAAGGAACACCTACCTGACGGGAAAGAAGGATGTGCTCTTTTGTCTGAGCCATAACACCGTCAGTAGCAGCTACTACAAGGATAGCACCATCCATCTGAGCAGCACCAGTGATCATGTTTTTAACGTAGTCAGCATGACCTGGGCAGTCAACGTGTGCATAGTGACGTTTTGCTGTCTGATACTCAACGTGAGCTGTAGAAATTGTGATACCACGCTCTCTCTCTTCTGGAGCTTTATCGATATTCTCGAAATCTACTTTCTCGTTTCCTTCTACTCTCTCAGCTAATACTTTAGTGATAGCAGCTGTTAAAGTTGTTTTACCGTGGTCAACGTGTCCAATTGTACCAATGTTACAATGTGGTTTGCTTCTGTCAAATTTAGCTTTTGCCATTTTTGCGTCCTCCTTAAAATTATGCCTAAGGCATTCATAATTCTTATTGAATCTTATCACTCGATACTTCGATTATATTAAAAAGGTCAAAGTATTTCAAGTTTTATTTTGCTTTTGCGGAAATAATTTTCTCCTGAACAGACTTCGGAACTGGCTCATATTTTTCGAAGAACATTGAGTAGTTACCACGTCCCTGTGTTTTGGAACGTAAGTCTGTAGAGTAGCCAAACATTTCAGCCAGCGGTACATAACCTCTAACGATCTTTCCACCGCCAAGGTCATCCATACCTTCGATACGTCCACGACGAGAGTTAATATCACCGATTACGTCACCCATGTACTCTTCCGGCATAGTAACTTCTACTTTCATGATCGGCTCAAGAAGAACCGGGGCTGCTTTCTGCATAGCCTCTTTGAAACACATAGATCCGGCAATATGGAATGCCATCTCAGAGGAATCGACCTCATGATAAGATCCGTCGTAAACTGTAGCTTTAACACCTACAACCGGGAATCCAGCAATGATACCAGCCTTAGCTGCTTCTTCAATACCTTCTCCAACTGCCGGGATGTACTCTTTCGGAATAGCACCACCAACAACTGCGGACTCAAACTTGAATGTCTCTTCTCCGTTTGCATCCATCGGCTCGAATTTAACTTTACAGTGTCCGTACTGTCCACGTCCACCAGACTGTTTTGCATATTTGTATTCCTGATCAACAGGTTTTGTAAATGACTCTTTGTAAGCAACCTGAGGAGCACCAACGTTTGCCTCTACTTTGAACTCACGAAGCAGACGGTCAACGATGATTTCCAGATGTAACTCACCCATTCCGGCGATGATTGTCTGGCCTGTCTCAGTGTTTGTATGAGCACGGAATGTAGGATCTTCCTCTGCAAGTTTTGCAAGAGCTTCACCCATCTTGCCCTGTCCAGCTTTTGTTTTCGGCTCGATAGCAAGCTCGATAACTGGCTCTGGGAACTCCATGGACTCTAAGATTACCGGATGCTGCTCGTCACAGATTGTATCACCTGTTGTAGTGATCTTGAATCCAACTGCGGCTGCGATATCACCTGAGTAAACTTTGTCCAGCTCAGTTCTCTTGTTAGCGTGCATCTGAAGGATACGTCCAACACGCTCTTTTTTATCTTTTGTTGCATTCAGTACATAGGAACCGGAATTCATTGTACCGGAGTATACACGGAAGAATGCAAGTTTTCCTACGAACGGGTCTGTCATGATTTTGAATGCAAGAGCAGAGAACGGCTCTTCATCAGAAGAATGTCTCTCTACTTCATTACCATCAAGATCAACACCCTTGATAGCAGGAATATCTGTCGGTGCCGGCATGAAATCTACAACGGCATCTAACAGTTTCTGTACACCTTTGTTTCTGTAAGCAGTACCACAGCAAACCGGTACAGCTGTACACTCACATGTAGCTTTTCTTAAAACAGCTTTTAACTGCTCAACGGACGGCTCTTCGCCTTCCAGATACATCATTGTCAGATCATCATCTAACTCACAGATTTTCTCTACTAACTCATCATGGTAAAGCTCTGCCTCATCCTGCATATCTTCCGGAATCGGCTCAATGCTGATGTCTTCACCTTTCTCATCGTTGTAGATATAAGCCTGCATCTCGAATAAGTCGATGATTCCTTTGAAGTCATCTTCTTTTCCGATCGGAAGCTGTAAGCAGATTGCGTTTTTACCTAAACGCTCACGAATCTGGTCTACTGCTCCGTAGAAGTTTGCACCAAGGATGTCCATCTTATTGATGAATGCCATACGTGGTACATTGTATGTGTCTGCCTGACGCCATACGTTCTCTGACTGAGGCTCTACACCACCCTTTGCACAGAAGACACCAACGGCGCCATCCAGTACACGAAGGGAACGCTCTACTTCTACTGTAAAGTCAACGTGACCTGGAGTATCGATGATGTTGATACGGTACTCTTTAGCACCCGGTGCAGGTTTATTTTCTTTCTGCGGTGTCCAGTGGCATGTTGTAGCAGCTGAAGTAATTGTGATACCTCTCTCCTGCTCCTGCTCCATCCAGTCCATGGTAGCAGTACCTTCGTGAGTATCACCAATTTTATAGTTAATACCAGTGTAATAAAGGATACGCTCTGTTAATGTAGTTTTACCTGCATCGATATGAGCCATGATACCAATATTTCTGGTTCTCTCAAGCGGATATTCTCTTCCTGCCATGGTGATTTCCTCCTCTTAGAATCTGAAATGGGAGAATGCTTTGTTTGCTTCTGCCATCTTGTGCATGTCTTCTTTACGTTTTACAGATGCGCCTGTATTGTTAGCTGCATCCATAATCTCATTTGCCAGTCTGTCTGCCATTGTTTTCTCTCCTCTTTTTCTGGAGAACATTGTTAACCAACGCAGTCCAAGTGTCTGACGTCTGTCCGGTCTTACTTCGATCGGTACCTGATATGTTGCACCACCGATACGTCTAGCCTTTACTTCAAGTACAGGCATAACGTTGTTCATAGCCTCTTCGAATACTTCGATAGCCGGTCTTCCGGTTTTCTCTGCAACACGATCAAAAGCTCCGTATACAATTTTCTGAGCTACACCTTTCTTACCATCTAACATGATGTTGTTGATAAGTTTTGTAACTACTACGTTATTGTACATAGGATCTGCTAAAACTTCTCTTTTCTGATTATGTCCTTTACGTGGCACGGTACTTCCCTCCTTAATCATGGTCTTGGCTTGCTGTCTTTCACAGCAGTTTCTTAATCGATTAATTCAACGGTACTCACATGTGTCTTTCTAATGTGTTCATGCTGGGAACATCTATCTTTATCTATTATCGTCGATAAAAAGAATTCCAACACTTACAATAGTTCTGTTTGTGATACTATTGGTCTTTTACAGGTCCTATTTGCCTGCTTTCGGTCTCTTAGCGCCGTATTTGGAACGAGCCTGACGTCTGTTTGCTACGCCTGCTGTATCCAGTGTTCCTCTGATGATATGGTATCTTGTACCTGGTAAGTCTTTTACACGACCACCACGGATCAGAACAACGCTATGCTCCTGTAAGTTGTGACCTTCACCCGGAATGTAGCTTGTTACTTCGATTCCGTTAGAAAGACGAACTCTGGCGATTTTTCTAAGAGCTGAGTTAGGTTTTTTCGGGGTTGCAGTCTTAACTGCTGTACAAACACCTCTCTTCTGCGGAGAAGCTGCATCTGTAGGTTTTTTCTGTAAAGAGTTGTAACCTTTCTGTAATGCAGGTGCTGTAGATTTCTTAGCAGATGTCTGACGACCTTTTCTTACTAACTGGTTAAATGTTGGCATTCTATTCACCTCCTGTATATTTTGTAAAAAAGTTTCCTGTGCGCTTTTGTGCACACTAAAATAGTATAGTGATTGTCTAATAGCTTGTCAAGCGTATTTTTCTGATTTTTCCCAGTTTTTTCTGTTTTTATACATATACAATGTGTTGCTTCTATATAAAAAGCAGATAATGATATTGTTTTATCCAATAACAGCGGATCAAATGTTATTTATAAAGAACTTTTACAACCTCTGACAGACATTTCTAATTGCAAAAAGACGATGCCCTACGGCACCGCCTTTTCTTTATATCTTATTCTGTTACAGTCTCTTCTGCATCTGCAGCTTCTTCTGTCTCAGTCTCAACGTCGATATCTTCTGCATCAATCTCTGTCTCAACATTTTCAACAGTTTCATCGCCTGCTAACAAATCGTCGCCCAACAGATCATTTGCATCAATCTCTGCATTCTCATCAATATCAGAATCCAGACGGATAGAACGATATCTCTTCATACCTGTTCCTGCCGGAATCAGTTTACCAATGATTACGTTCTCTTTCAGACCGATCAACGGATCAATCTTACCTTTGATTGCTGCCTCTGTCAGAACTTTTGTTGTCTCCTGGAAGGATGCAGCTGACAGGAATGAGTTGGTTGCCAGGGAAGCTTTGGTAATACCAAGCAGTACCTGTTTTCCTTCTGCCGGCTCTTTTCCTTCTGCAGCCAGTCTCTCATTTTCCTCCTCATAATCAAGGAAGTCAACCATGGTTCCTGGCAGGAAATCAGAATCTCCGTTGTTCTCGATACGGATCTTCTTCAGCATCTGACGAACGATAACCTCAACGTGCTTATCATTGATTTCTACACCCTGCAGACGGTATACACGCTGAACTTCCTGAAGCATGTAATCCTGAACTGCACGAACACCTTTGATCTTCAGGATATCATGCGGATTTACACTACCTTCGGTAAGCTCATCACCAGCTTCAAGGAATGCACCATCAGTGATCTTGATTCTGGAACCGTAAGGGATGAGGTAAGCTTTTGTCTCACCTGTCTCCGGGCTTGTAACGATGATCTCACGTTTTTTCTTTGTATCTTTAATAGTAGCAACACCAGCAAACTCTGTGATGATAGCAAGTCCTTTCGGTTTTCTTGCCTCAAAAAGCTCCTCAACACGAGGAAGACCCTGTGTGATATCATCACCGGCAACACCACCGGAGTGGAAAGTACGCATTGTAAGCTGTGTACCAGGCTCACCGATAGACTGAGCAGCGATAATACCAACTGCCTCACCAACCTGTACTGCCTGACCGGTTGCCATGTTTGCACCGTAGCATTTTGCACAAACACCGACTTTAGAACGGCAGGTAAGAATTGTACGGATTTTTACTTTCTCAAGCGGTTCTCCGTTCTCATCTACACCTTTGCTCATAACCAGAGCTGCACGTTTCGGTGTGATCATATGATTTGCTGCAACAAGTACGTTTCCGTCTGCATCGTGAATATCTTCACATGCAAAACGTCCTGTGATACGCTCCTGGAGGCTCTCGATTTCCTCTTTGCCATCCATGAATGCACTTACGTACATACCAGCAGTCTCACTTCTATCTTTACAGCAATCTGTCTCACGAATGATCAGATCCTGTGAAACGTCTACCAGACGTCTTGTCAGGTATCCGGAATCGGCGGTACGAAGCGCTGTATCGGACATACCTTTACGTGCTCCATGGGCAGACATGAAGTACTCCAATACGTCAAGTCCCTCACGGAAGTTTGATTTAATCGGCAACTCGATTGTTTTACCAGTTGTATCAGCCATCAAACCACGCATACCAGCCAGCTGTTTGATCTGTTTATCAGAACCACGGGCTCCGGAGTCAGCCATCATGAAGATGTTGTTGTATTTATCAAGTCCGGATAACAGCTCATGTGTAAGCTCATCATCAGTCTCTTTCCAAGTCTCAACAACCTCTTTGTAACGCTCTTCCTCTGTGATAAGTCCACGTTTGTAGTTCTTTGTAATAAGATCTACAGTATCCTGTGCCTGTTTGATCAGTGCCGGTTTCTTCTCCGGTACTGTCATATCAGAAATAGATACGGTCATAGCAGCTCTTGTAGAGTACTTATAACCCATTGCTTTAATATCATCCAGAACTTCTGCTGTGGTTGTAGCACCATGGATGTTGATAACTTTCTCAAGGATCTGTTTCAGACCTTTTTTACCAACATGGAAATCTACTTCCAGTACCAGATCATTTTCCGGTTTGCTTCTATCTACAAATCCAAGATCCTGTGGCAAGATTTCATTGAAGATGAAACGTCCAAGTGTAGACTCAACAGTTCCTGTCTTCTCTGTGCCATCCGGCATTTTCTTTGTCACACGTACATGGATTCTGGAATGTAATTTTACATATCCGTTCTCGTATGCAAGAATTGCTTCATTCAGGTTCTTGAAGTAATGGCCTTCACCAATACTTCCCGGTCTCTCCTGTGTCAGATAGTAAATACCAAGAACCATATCCTGAGAAGGAACGGCTACCGGACCACCATCGGACGGTTTTAACAGGTTGTTCGGGGACAGCAACATGAAACGGCACTCTGCCTGTGCTTCCACAGAAAGTGGAAGATGGACAGCCATCTGGTCACCATCGAAATCGGCATTGTATGCGGTACAAACAAGCGGATGCAGCTTGATTGCTTTACCTTCTACAAGGATCGGCTCAAATGCCTGAATACCAAGTCTGTGCAGTGTAGGAGCACGGTTCAACATAACCGGATGCTCTTTGATAACTTCTTCCAGAACGTCCCATACCTCTGTCTGAAGTTTCTCTACCATTTTCTTTGCGCTTTTAATATTATGAGCAGTTCCGTTTGCAACCAGCTCTTTCATAACGAACGGTTTGAACAGCTCGATTGCCATCTCTTTCGGCAGACCACACTGATAAATCTTTAATTCCGGTCCTACTACGATTACGGAACGTCCTGAATAGTCAACACGTTTACCAAGCAGGTTCTGACGGAAACGTCCGGATTTACCTTTCAGCATATCGGAAAGAGATTTTAATGCTCTGTTACCAGGTCCTGTAACCGGTCTTCCACGACGACCGTTATCGATCAGGGCATCTACTGCCTCCTGAAGCATACGTTTCTCATTACGAACGATGATATCCGGTGCTCCAAGCTCTAACAGTCTTCTCAGACGGTTATTACGGTTGATGATACGACGATACAGATCATTCAGATCGGATGTTGCGAAACGACCACCATCCAACTGTACCATCGGACGTAAATCTGGTGGGATAACCGGGATAACAGTCATGATCATCCACTCCGGTCTGTTACCAGACTCACGGAATGCTTCTACAACTTCCAGTCTCTTGATGATTCTTGCACGTTTCTGGCCTGTAGCAGTCTTTAATGCTGCTTTCAGTTCAACAGAATCTTTCTCAAGATCGATTGCTTCCAGAAGCTCTTTGATGGATTCTGCACCCATACCTACACGGAAGGATTTTCCGTATTTTTCGTATGCTTCCTGATATTCTGCTTCGGACAGAACCTGCTTATACTGCAGGTCTGTCTCGCCTTTGTCAAGTACGATGTAAGAAGCGAAATACAGTACTTTCTCCAGTGTTCTCGGAGAAATATCAAGGATTAATCCCATACGGCTCGGGATTCCCTTGAAGTACCAGATATGAGATACCGGAGCTGCCAGCTCAATATGTCCCATACGCTCTCTACGAACGTTAGATTTTGTAATCTCAACTCCGCATCGATCGCAGACAACGCCTTTATAGCGGATTTTTTTATACTTTCCACAATGGCATTCCCAGTCTTTGCTCGGTCCAAAAATACGTTCACAGAACAAACCGTCTTTTTCTGGTTTCAAAGTTCTATAGTTAATGGTTTCCGGTTTCTTTACTTCGCCCCGGGACCATTCCAATATTTTTTCCGGTGAAGCCAGTCCGATGCGGATGGCATCGAACGCTATGTTTGTGCCGACTTCTTTATTGTTTGTTTCTGGCATTTACAACGCTCCTTCCTCTTATTCTTCATCAAGAATGCTATCATCAAATCCGTCCATGAAATCATCTGTCTGAGCATCATTCTGATCGTCTTCTACATTTACCAGTTCTTCTTTTTCATTGAATTCCTGTTTTGAGAATCCCATCTCTCCGAAAGACTCTTTTTCTTCATAATTGAAGTTTCTGTCGCCGGAAATGATTGCGTTCAGATCTGTATTTCCATATTCGCTTGTTTCAAGCAGTTTTACTTCTTCGCCGTTCTCGTCTTCCAGTGTCACATCCAGACCAAGTGACTGTAACTCTTTCAACAGTACCTTGAAGGACTCCGGAATACCAGGCTCAGGAATATTATCACCTTTGATAATTGCTTCGTAAGTTTTTACACGTCCGATCACATCATCAGATTTTACTGTCAGGATCTCCTGCAGTGTGTATGCTGCACCATAAGCCTCCAGTGCCCATACCTCCATCTCTCCGAAACGCTGTCCACCGAACTGAGCTTTACCACCCAGAGGCTGCTGTGTAACGAGGGAGTAAGGACCAGTAGAACGTGCATGAATCTTGTCGTCTACCAAGTGATGCAGTTTCAGGTAATGCATGTGTCCGATTGTTACCGGGCTGTCAAAATACTCACCGGTACGTCCATCACGCAGTCTTACTTTACCATCACGGGAAATTGGAACACCTTTCCACAGTTTACGATGATCTCTGTTCTCATACAGGTAATCAAGAACTTCCGGAAGTAATTCCTCCTCATGTTTCTCTTTGAATTCTTCCCATGTTAAGTTTACATAATCATTTGCCAGATCCAGAGTATCCATGATATCTGTCTCTTTTGCACCTGCAAAAATAGGTGTGGCAACATTAAATCCAAGTGCTTTTGCAGCAAGGCTCAGATGAATCTCCAGCACCTGTCCGATATTCATTCGAGAAGGTACACCCAGCGGATTTAACACGATATCCAGCGGACGACCATTCGGAAGGAATGGCATATCTTCTACCGGAAGTACACGGGAAACAACACCCTTGTTACCATGACGGCCGGCCATCTTATCACCAACAGAGATTTTTCTCTTCTGTGCGATGTAGATACGAACTGCCTGATTTACACCCGGTGATAACTCGTCACCATTTTCACGGGTAAATACTTTTGCATCTACAACAATACCATACTCACCATGCGGTACTTTTAAGGAAGTATCACGTACTTCTCTTGCTTTCTCACCAAAGATTGCACGAAGCAGTCTCTCCTCAGCTGTCAGTTCTGTCTCTCCCTTCGGAGTTACTTTACCAACAAGGATATCACCGGCACGAACCTCGGCACCAATACGGATAATACCTCTCTCATCCAGATCTTTCAGTGCCTCATCACCAACACCCGGAACATCTCTTGTAATCTCTTCCGGTCCCAGTTTTGTATCACGTGCTTCTGCTTCATACTCTTCAATATGAATAGATGTATATACGTCATCCTGAACAAGACGCTCACTTAACAGTACAGCATCCTCGTAGTTATAACCTTCCCATGTCATAAATCCGATCAGTGGGTTTTTACCAAGACCAAGTTCTCCGTTTGCTGTAGAAGGACCATCAGCAATAACCTGACCTGCCTCCACATGATTGCCTTTGAACACGATTGGTCTCTGGTTGTAGCAGTTAGACTGGTTGCTTCGTGAGAATTTTGTCAGCTTGATTGTCTCTCTGCTTCCATCATCATCGTATTTGATTGTAATTTCATTAGAGCAAGCGCGCTCGATCACACCGGCACGTTTTGCCACTACACAAACACCGGAGTCAACTGCTGCTTTCGGCTCCATACCAGTACCAACTACCGGCGCTTCTGTTGTAAGAAGCGGTACAGCCTGACGCTGCATGTTTGCTCCCATCAGGGCACGGTTCGCATCATCGTTCTCAAGGAACGGAATTAATGCGGTAGCAACAGAGAATACCATCTGCGGAGATACATCCATGTAATCAAATAATGTCTTATCATACTCCTGTGTCTCTTCTCTGAATCGACCAGATACAGAGTTACGAACAAAATATCCGTTCTCATCCAGCTTCTCGTTCGCCTGTGCTACATGGTAATTATCCTCTTCATCTGCTGTCATGTATACAACTTCGTCTGTTACACGCGGATTTTTAGGATCAGATTTATCAATTTTACGATATGGTGCCTCTACGAAACCATACTCGTTAATTCTCGCATAAGATGCAAGAGAGTTGATCAGACCGATGTTCGGTCCCTCAGGTGTCTCTACCGGACACATTCTTCCATAATGGGAGTAATGAATATCTCGAACCTCAAATCCTGCACGATCTCTGGACAAACCACCTGGTCCTAATGCAGACAGACGACGTTTGTGTGTCAGCTCACCCAGAGGGTTGTTCTGATCCATAAACTGTGACAGCTGGGAAGAACCAAAGAACTCTTTGACTGCAGCTGTAACAGGTTTGATGTTGATCAGACTCTGCGGTGTAATTGTCTCAAGATCCTGTGTTGTCATTCTCTCACGAACCACTCTCTCCAGACGGGAAAGACCAATTCTGTACTGGTTCTGAAGCAGCTCACCTACCGCACGGATACGACGGTTTCCAAGGTGATCGATATCGTCATCGTTTCCGATACCGTACTCCAGATGCATGTTATAGTTAATAGAAGCAAGAATGTCTTCTTTTGTAATATGTTTCGGAATCAGATCGTGGATATTTCTGTGAATTGCTTCTTTGATATCCTCAATATCTGTATTTTCTTCCAGAATCTGTGCCAGAACCGGATAGTAAACCAGCTCATGAACGCCCAGTTCTTCCGGATCTACGTCTACATAATGGCGAAGATCAACCATCATACTGGACAGAACTTTTACATTTCTCTCCTCTGTCTGAATCCATACATAAGGAACTGCCGCATTCTGAATTGTATCTGCCAGCTCACGGTCAACTTTCTGACCTGCCTCTGCCAGAACCTCGCCTGTGCTCGGATCTACAACATCCTCTGCCAGTACATGTCCGTTGATACGGTTTTTCAGCATTAATTTCTTATTGAATTTATATCTTCCGACCTTAGCCAGATCATATCTTCTCGGATCGAAGAACATCGCCATGATAAGGCTCTCTGCGCTTTCTACAGACAGCGGCTCACCCGGACGAATTTTTTTGTATAACTCTAAAAGACCTTCCTGATAGTTTGTAGAAACGTCTTTTCCAAAACTTGCAATAATCTTTGGTTCTTCACCAAACAAATCAATAATTTCCTGGTTTGTACCGATACCAAGTGCACGAATCAATACAGTGATCGGCACTTTACGTGTACGGTCTACACGAACATAGAAGACATCATTGGAGTCTGTCTCATATTCCAACCATGCACCACGGTTCGGAATAACAGTGCAGGAATACAGTTCTTTTCCGATTTTATCATGGGCAATACCATAATAAATACCCGGGGAACGAACAAGCTGACTTACAATTACACGCTCAGCACCGTTAATTACAAATGTACCTGTCTCTGTCATCAACGGCAGATCACCCATGAAGATCTCATGCTCATTGATCTCGTCTGCTTCTTTATTGTAAAGTCTTACTTTTACTCTTAAAGGAGCTGCATATGTCGCATCACGCTCTTTACATTCCGGGATGGTATATTTAATCTCATCCTCGCACAATCTGAAATCTGTAAATTCCAGACTCAGATGTCCACTGTAATCAGCAATCGGCGAAATATCCGCAAACACTTCTTTGAGTCCTTCTTCCAAAAACCAATTGTAGGAATTCTTCTGAACCTCAATCAGGTTTGGCATTTCCAGAACCTCTTTTTGTCTCGAATAACTCATACGCAAACTTTTTCCGTTTATGACCGGACGTATCCTGTTTTTCTCCATTGACGCTTCACCTCTCGTTTTCTTTTTCTATCCCTGAAAAGGGCGCAATAAGCCCCATCAAACCACAATAGTGCATTTATCATAGTAGCATAGTATTTTTGCCAAGTCAAGGATTATTTTCACTTTTTGGCATCATTTTTGTGAGCACAAAAAAACACCAACCGGTTTCCCGGTTGGTGAAAATAATTCGGATAAAATTATTTAAGAGTAACTTTAGCGCCTTCAGCCTCAAGTTTAGCTTTGATATCCTCAGCTTCTGCTTTATCAGCACCCTCTTTAACCATCTTCGGAGCCTCGTCAACAACAGCTTTAGCTTCTTTTAATCCTAAACCTGTTAACTCACGAACAACTTTGATAACTTTAACTTTGTTCGGACCAACCTCTGTTAACTCAACGTCGAACTCTGTTTTCTCCTCAGCTGCGCCAGCACCGTCTCCGCCTGCTGCTGCAACTACAACGCCTGCTGCTGCAGATACGCCAAACTCTTCTTCACATGCTTTTACAAGGTCATTTAACTCTAAAACAGTTAACTCTTTAATCGCTTCAATAAATTCTGCGGTTGTTAATTTTGCCATTACTTTTTACCTCCAATTTTTCGATATTTTCATCTTTTAATATTCTAATTTTTAAGCTGCTATTTGCAGCTTCATCACCGGATTACTCTGCCGGTGTCTCTTCTGCTGCCGGAGCTTCCTCTGCTGTTTCTTCAGTAGCTGCTGGCTCGCAGTTTGCAGCACCACCCTGCTCTGCGATCTGGTTGATAACGCGAGCGAAGTTTGTGATCGGAGACTGGATGCTTCCAAGTAATTTGGAAAGAAGATCCTGTCTGGACGGAACGCTTGCGATTGTCTGCATTCCTGCTGCATCATAATAATCGCCTTCTACAACACCAGCTTTGATTTCAAGTGCCGGAGCTGTTTTAGCAAATTTTGCAAGAATTCTTGCCGGAGCTGTTGCATCTTCTTTTGAGATTGCAATTGCGTTTGGTCCCTCAAGAACCGGTGCAAGTGCTTCAAACTCAGTACCTTTGAATGCGAAATTCATTAATGTGTTCTTATAAACTTTGTAAGAAACACCAGCTTCTCTTAATTCTTTACGTAACTGTGTATCCTCAGATACGGTAAGTCCACGGTAGTCTACAACTACTACAGACTGTGCACCATCGATCTGAGCTGCGATTTCCTGAACGATAGGCTGTTTCAGTTCTACTTTTGCCACGAATCGTGCACCTCCTTCTTAAATTTTGTTTCCTCAGACGAAAACGGGAATCCATTCACATAGGAAGTACTCACTTTCCATGCTACATAAAAATCCCTCTGTCACGCAGACAGAGGGAGAAAATTCTTCTTTACTAAACATCAAACTGTTTTGTAAATTCCCTCGGCAGGTTCTGCGTTTATGCCTTTCGGCACCTGCTGTCTTCGGCAATTTTGTAATCTTTCGATTACACACCGCTGTGTTTTCACACAACGGTGCAATTATATCATTGTATCATTTCGATGTCAACAACAATTCAAAACTTTTTACACATATTTAGCAGTGTTTAATTTAACACCAGGTCCCATTGTAGAGGTCATTGTTACACTCTTCAGGTACTGACCTTTTAATGCGCTTGGTCTTGCTTTGATGATGGCATCCATAAGGGTCTGGAAGTTGTCCGCTAATTGCTCTTCTGTAAAGGATGCTTTTCCAATTGGCACATGGATAATATTTGTTTTGTCCAGTCTGTACTCAATCTTACCTGCTTTAATATCGTTGATAGCTTTTGTAACATCCATAGTTACTGTTCCGGCTTTCGGGTTTGGCATTAAACCTTTCGGTCCAAGTACACGTCCAAGACGTCCAACAACACCCATCATATCCGGTGTAGCTACTACTACGTCGAAATCAAGCCATCCTTCGTTCTGGATCTTCGGAATTAATTCCTCTCCACCAACGAAATCAGCGCCTGCTGCCTGAGCCTCGTCTACTTTTGTACCTTTTGCGAATACAAGTACACGAACTGTTTTACCTGTTCCGTGCGGCAGTACAACAGCACCACGGATCTGCTGCTCAGCGTGACGTCCATCACAACCTGTACGGATGTGAAGCTCGATGGTCTCGTCAAACTTTGCTGTAGCGTTCTCTTTTACAAGTTTGATTGCATCTGCACTTTCATACTGAACTGTTCTGTCGATTTTTTTCGCACTATCGACATATCTTTTTCCTCTTTTCATGAATTATAACCTCCTGTGGTTGTATCGGGAGAGGACCCTCCCACTTATTTTCGTTAATTAGTCCTCAGCTACAGTAACACCCATACTTCTTGCTGTTCCTGCGATCATGCTCATAGCACTCTCTAAGGATGCTGCATTTAAGTCTGGCATTTTCAGCTCTGCGATCTCTTTGATCTGAGCTTTTGTGATTGTTGCTACTTTAGTTTTGTTCGGTACGCCTGAACCAGATTTGATTCCGCAAGCTTTCTTGATCAGAACCGGTGCTGGCGGAGTTTTTGTAACGAAGCTGAAGCTTCTGTCTGCATATACTGTAATTACTACAGGGATGATCAGATCGCCCTGATCAGCTGTTTTTGCGTTGAACTGTTTTGTAAACTCTACGATGTTTACGCCATGCTGTCCAAGTGCAGGACCAACTGGAGGAGCCGGTGTAGCTTTACCAGCAGGAATCTGCAGTTTGATATATCCTTCTACTTTCTTTGCCATTTGAGATTGCCTCCTTTGAATTTTTCGTAATCGTTCCTTTACTTACGCTTACATTTTCTTCACTTCTGCGAAACTTATTTCTACCGGTGTTTCGCGACCGAAAAGCTCTACATTGATAGTCACGATCTGTTTGCTCTCATTCATGCTCTGGATAACACCAACGGTATCTTTCCATACACCACCAATGATCGTAACAGTATCGCCTTCTTTGAAGTCGACTACCACTTTTTCTTCTTTGATTCCCAACGGTCTCATCTCAGCTTCCGTGAGTGGCACCGGCTTTGATCCCGGACCAACGAATCCGGTAACACCTCTGGTATTTCTGACAACATACCAAGTGTCATCATTCATCACCATATTGATGAGCACATATCCAGGAAACATTTTTTTCTGAACCTGCTTTTTTGCACCGTTCTTCAACTCAACGACATCCTGCATCGGAATTCGAACTTCAAGAATTTCTTCCTCCAGATGTCTGTTTTCAATTGTTTTCTCAATGTCTGCTTTTACCTTATTCTCATATCCGGAATAAGTATGAACTACATACCAGTTCGCCTCAGCCATAAAAACTCACCTTTGCCTTCCTAAAGATTTACAAGGAAATCAACACCATACTGGATGCCCAGATCCAGCACCGCGATAATCGCACCCAGGATAACGGAAACAATTAAGACTGCTACAGTCTGTTTCCCAAGTGATTTTTTGTCCAGCCAAACGATTTTCTGGAACTCAGCCTTCAGACCGGTAAACCAGCTCGTTTTCGGAGCATCTTTTTTCTTGGTTTCTTCCATCATGTCACATCCTTTGCATCGCCGGATTATTTGGTTTCTTTGTGTAATGTATGCTTTCTACAGAATTTGCAATACTTGTTTACTTCCATTCTTTCAGGATGAGCTTTCTTATCCTTAGTCAGGTTGTAATTACGCTGTTTGCACTCTGTGCATGCCAATGTAATCTTTACGCGCACAACTTTCCACCTCCATTAAATTTCTTTGCAACTGTATGCTTTCATAAAATTATGAATCGCATTCAATTTTAGGCATAAAAAAAAGACCTACTTCCATCGCCCATCCACTATAGCACAGGAAGCAAGTCTTCGTCAACTATTTTTTCGCATTTTCCATATACTCGTTCTGTATCTTATGTAAAACATAACATATCATTCAGGACACGTAAATAATTATTTTTCATTTTTTAATTCAGATTCCATTTTCTTTCTCTCCGTTTTTGATAAAACAGGAAGATTCCCGTACCTGCAGCTACCATACCAATTATCAGAAAAACACACGGCATTTTTCCAGAACCACCGGTTACCGGCATAGAAAATTCTGCTGCATTATCAATATGATATGTCAGATCATAAAAGCCATACATTTTCGTAACTTCATCATAAACCGCTTTGGATAAATCTGCATCACTCTTTTCCCATTCTTCCAGAGACTTCTCCAGAGGAAGCGTTACTTCAATTTCTTCTTTGAGCAGATGATAGCCTTCCTTCGTTTTTATTTCAGTAATTTGGTAAGTCTGCGGAATCAGATCTTTCCACTCGATCCTGCCCTCTGCATCCGTTGTTCCTGTATAAACGTCTCCGGTCTGTACACCTTTCATCTCAAAGATAACACCTTCCAGTGGGTGCTTAAACCCTTTTGAATCTTTCTTATACAGACAGATACTTCCCTTTCGTGGACTATCATATGCATTAACAGTAATATTTTCAGTCTCCAGTTTTTCAAATTTTTGATCATTAGAACCATACAGCTCTGCCTCAGCTCCATTCGCCCGCTGTTTGATCAGCATTTTCAATCCATCCGTCACAGAAGCTTTTTTATCTGCATTTTCTGAAAAGCACATAAATCCCTTCAGTTGAAAATATCGCGGCGGCACAACTTCTTTTAACACATAACTTCCCAAAGGATAAAAAATCTGTCCATCTGCATCCGTATATAACTCATCAGATTTCAACGTAGTTCCATCCTGCATAGTATAAACATTTTTCAAAAAACAAGAACTGTCTCCGATGGTAATTTTTCCATCCTCATCCGTATAAAAATACCATCTATGGTATGGTGTGTCCTCAGTTTTGCCATTCACATTCATATAATAGGAAAGTTCAAACACGGCGCCCTGCAGAGACATATTTCCACGCACGGCAAAAGGTTCTGAAAGCTCCTGATCCATTTTTTTCAACGTAAGTGGAAATGTATGTGTTCCCGGAACTTCTGTACAGACAATCTGCGTTGTTTCTTTTGGTGTCACTACTGCCCGATGAATTCCATCCATAACAGTTTCACCGTCATTTTCATTACACAACAAATATCCAGCGGATGCTGTTATTTCTTTTATATAATAAGATCCTGCATGCAGCGTCACTATATTAGTATTTCCATCTGCATCTGTTCTCAGTATGTCGATCCGATTCTGATCTGCCAGGGCATCTTCCTGTGACGCATAAATTCCATATTCTGCGCCTTCCAGCGTATAGCAGACATTATCTTTTACAAGTTCTGCATTTTCAGATATTTTCTGCAATTTCAAACTTCCGGGTGCCGTATTGGAAAACTGCACTTCAACTGCATGTGTATTCAAATTGAAAGTCTGTTCCCAATATTCTGGATTCAGTTCATATCCGTCCGGAGCCTTCATTTCTACCACTTTCCAGGTATATGCTGTCTGAGATTTCAACTGTTCTACTGCTATTTTTACTTTTCCGATCACTTCATCTTTTGCACTCTGGTAAGCAGTTCCCCAGCTTCCAAAATCAAGCACTTTTTTTGTACTGGAGAAATAATTTGTATATAAAATATTTCCTCTCCAGTGATAGGATGCGCGCCCAGTTTCATCTGTCTTTACGGTCGCCATTTTTTCCCCATCTTTGTAGATTTCAAATTCTGCACCTGCCAGAACTTCGCCAGTATCTGCATCTGTTTTTTCTATGTGAATATCAAAAGACTGAGCAACCTGATCCCGTGCGCGATACGACGCCTGCAAATATTCCGTCCTTTTGAATACGATCCGCACGCTTCCACTGACCGGATTTATTACATTATTCCAAAGTGCTACCTTCTGCCTGCTTCCTTCCGCATAAATATAAACGCCACCACCTGTCGGAAGCCCCTTTTTTCTGTAATTTAAGGTGATTGATTTTCCAGCAAAAGACGCATTGGTGGTAACTGTTAATCCTCCTTTTGCCGGGGCAACCTGAACACCTGCCGGAAGATTTACAAACTCGATCTGATCTGAAATGTTATTCTTATCCACAATCCATATTTTTTCTCCGGCATCAGCTGAAATCGTCTGCCCTGTATATGACGGAATCGTATTATAAGTACTAACTTTTTTCCAGACTTCTGCAATCGCCTGATCAACTTTCGCTTTTGAATCCAAATGAGCACAAGTATACTTTTTTGTATTCGTCAGCATATACCGGCTTGCCTGATTATAATCTTCATGATCCTTAATTTCTGACCAGATCAGATTCTGTGTCAACACGTAATTACATACCCAGTCTGAGCCAAAATAACTTTTTGCATAACACACTGCCTTGGTCAGATTGTTAATCTTGTCAAAACTCCAGCCATATCGATTCTGAAGCCATTTGACTCCATTTCCATTTTCCTGCAAATAAAAGCGTGTTCCGTTTGCAGTCAGATTATTCAATTCGGTAGCTGGCTCCATACAATATGCCCATTGTTCATTCAATAATAACATTGATTCTGTGCCATCCGCTCCATTTCTGTTGTAACTGGAAAATGCACCACTTAAATTTTGTTCGATATTTCTTTTTAATATCATGGAAGAATCTGCCGCAAACCCGGTAATTTCCCCAAATAGCAATATCGCAAACAGTATCAGCGCAGTAAATACGGACAGGGATAATAGTTTCCTTCTCTTTTTTTCTGTCATTTCGTTGTTTCCTCCCACTATGCTCTGCTGTTTACAAAATAATAACCATAGGCAAATCCGGTATATTTAAAATCTACCATTCCAGCACTGACATACCAAAATCCATTTTCGTTCTGTGCAACACCATTATAATCAAATCGTACCTTCCCATTTTCCAGATACCACCAGCCATTTTCATTTTTTGCCAGACCAGTGTATGTTGTATCTACAATACCATTTCTGACTTTCCACCAGGCATTATCGATTTTTGCAACGGTATCCATACTCGAATTGAATTTACCATTTGTCAGATAAATAATCCCCTGATTTGCCGTAACACCGATAGTATCTTTTACCAATCCATTCTTACTGCTATCCGTCTTTCCTTTTGTCATCCAGTATATTCCATCTTTGCCTGCTGCCAATCCGGTATAAGTTTCATCTGCTTTTCCATTAACCAGATACCAGCCATTGCTTCCACTCATTTCTACCGTCTGATTCAATGGGAATTCACATTTTCCATTCGTAAATTTATATTTTCCAGATGTCGTATCAAAGATTCCACTGTTCCAATCTACCCAGCCGTTTACGACATGCCACCAGCCATTCCAATTCGGTACCAAAATAGATTCTGTATCTTTAACCACTCCCTGATCTACAAATCCCCATTGATTTCCTGTTTGGTCAGGGAACACTCCGTTTATGGTAACATCTGGCTTATCCCCATCATAAACATACTGCTGTTCCTCATTGATTTCCTGCGTAACAACCTTCCACTTAACCTCTGCTTCTGCTGCCTTTGCCAAAACTGTACTTCCATGAAAAAGTAACAACAGACTTCCCAACATCATAAACAGACGCATCCATTTTCTAACCACACGCTCTGTTTTCTGCATCTTTCCGCTTTCCCCCTTTCACATTCCTATATACCGTAAAAATCACGAATCCCGCCAATACTGCTACTCCTGCATAACGTATTTTTGTCTCCTGCCAAATTGTCTGATCCGAATTTGTCCTTATGCAATTTTGTGCTGATTCATTGTCCTGTACAAAGACCTTCTTTCCTGCCTCTGAAACACCCACGGTACCTGTCTCTTTCCGTTTTGCAGAAACAACATAACGATATTTCCCACTACTTCGGTAAGGATGACAGGTGATCAGCGTCACCTGATCGGTTCCCGATTGTATCTTTATCCGCTCTATTTCATCCGGTTCAATCACCTGAATATCCGATACTACATATTCCAAACGTTCCCATGGATTCGTCACAATGATACAATCCCCATGTTTCAGTGCATCAATATATTTAAAATACACCTGCTGCTTCCAGCCACGATGCGCTGCGATCACACAATTGGTATTGTTTCCGCCAATCGGAACAGATGTACCGCCCAAAACTGCTGCGCCCTGATTCAACTTTTCTTCGGATGCCCCCAGATACAGCGGAAGTGTACAATCAATGCTTGGGATTTCCACATATCCAAACATTTTATCTGATACAATTCCATCAATTTCAGGTGCTTTTTCCACATATGCCGGTTCATATAAACAGTTCTGCCCACTTTCAAACAATTCCTGATTATACTGTTGTATCTTTCCAAATAAATCCGATTTTTCCTCTGGTTCTGACTGCATGTGAAACTCTGCAATTTCTTTCTGTATTCGTTTGTCCTGATATTGTTGATGCAGATTTGGAGAAAAAAAGATCAAACATCCTGCCAATAAAAGTGCTGCTCCACACCAATGCTTCCATTTTTGTGCCACTCTGCCCGTTTTTTGTCTTTTCAACATTTCTTTCTTCCTTTTTTCCAAAGCATTGACAATACTTTGACAACAACTGCCAATCCCGCCATCATTGCACTGCCAGCCAGAATTGCATTCAGATATGCCCGCATCCATACCGAACCATTCCAGTCTGCCGTTTCTACCGGCACATCCACTTTCTTCACATCTGCATCCGATACCCGTTCTCCGGTCACGATCAGTCGATGTGTGTTTACTCCATAGGGTGTACAGGTAACCAAAGATATCAAATCCCGGTTTTCATCCGGGTAAAGGTGATCTGCCTCTTCCGGCAAAAGTGTCTGTATTTCACACACACAATATGTAAGACTCATATTTAACACCCGGATGTAAAACAGATCGCCTTCACTTAATTCCGTCAGATCCGAAAACATTCTGGAAGTATTCATTCCTGTATGAGCCAGAAGAAATGAGCGGTTACCCACGCCCCCAATCGGCAGCGCGGAACCTTCCATATGCCCAACCCCCTTTTTCAAAACTTCTTCCGATGTTCCATGATAAACCGGAAGTGACACATTGATCTTCGGTATTTCCACAAAACACATCATCCCGTTTTCTGTTGGGTTCAACACTTCTTCATAACGAATATCTTCTGGCAAGGATGTATCACAATATGGTTCCGTAAGCATTACCCGGCTGTTGACCAGCTCCTGATTATATCTTCTTGCAGCTTCCAGCTGTTTTGTAATCTCTGACGTTCCACTTTCTGCCGCATATTGTTCGTATACATTTGCACTGGAAGCCACATGATGTTGATACAGCCAATTACTGAACCATGGATACCCCATCAGTATCACTCCAAGTCCGATCAGTACAACCATTCCTGCCTGTCTGATTTTTCTCATATTGCACTTTATTTCATTGATAAGTCTTTTTTACGTGACATAAGGCTGCATCCTCCGGCAACTGCTGCAACACCAATGATCGTCACCAGATACAGTCCTCTTCCACCAGTCTGTGGTAACAGAAACTTTTTCGTATTCGTTACTGTCAAAATGACGGCTCCATTCGAATCTGTCATAGATGCATCCACCTGATCTACCTTTGCAGATGCTTTCTGGATTGCACCTACATACAGATCTGTTTTTCCGATCGTGCGACCGTTTGCTGTCTCGGACGCTGGTTTCCCAGCAGCCGTTCCTGTCAGCTCATCTAGCTGATCTGTTACAAGATTTCCATTTTCATCATAAATACCGCCATTGTAGTTTTTTACAATCTGTTCCACAGCTTCCTGATTCATTCCTGTCACGCCACAAACAGATGCGATCACGTCTCTGTCCGTCGCGGTAATATCAATCTCTATCGGCTCACGCAGCAGATTATATCCCCGATCCGTCGCTGTCTCTGTCAAAAGATACTGATCTGCTTCCAGCCCTTCGATCTGCAATCTTCCGCTGTCATTCTGTGGCACAAAGGCGGTTGCCTCCTCTTCCTTAGCGGTCTTTCCAGTTACATAATATTTTCCGTCCTTCTCTGATTTTTCAGCAATCACGTAATAGTCATCTGCCTTATTTTGAAGTGTAAACTCTACCTTTTTAAAGTTTCCCTTATCATCAGAAAATGTCTTTGTCAGATCTACTCCATAGGTATACACATAATTTCGGTCTTCCAACATGTTGTAATAACCATCCGAAGTACGACTCCAGATCAAACTGGCATTGTTCTGATTTCCTTCATCGCCGATAATCACAGATGCATCTGATCTGACAGTTGCCGTATAAGAAACTACCATATAATAATCTGATAATCCCTCCTCACGGTTCTTAGCACCATTTAAAACATTCAGGCCCTGTTCCGTCAGCCGGATATTCATTCTTGTAGAGCCATCCGGTGTCTGCATTCCTGTGTCCGGATCCTGTACCGTCACATAGGCATATTCCTGAGAATAATCACCGGAATCCAGCTCCCACACAGAAATGGCATTCTCTGTATTATTACTGTTCGCATCTTCTGCATTATCATAAAATGCGATTTTTGCATCACGATTATAACGTAAACCTGCTGCTAATGTGTCCGTGAAAGTATATTCACTCAGATAGGTAGCAGCTGAAGTAATATGCGGTAATTTGGAAACCAGAATATAATCCAGCACATCTCCCTCTGATGCCGTCACCGTATCCGCATAAGAGAAATCGTTCCCCGCTGTAAGAAAATCAGCAGTAGAAACCTTTTCCCCGTCCCGTGGCAGCACACTGTCAGCATACCTTCTCACACTTTTATCCAGCGTCGGGTTTCCTGTCTGATTCTTCGGATAACATACCATGTCATACAGCCAGGTATTTCCTGCTTCCAAGTTGGTAAACGGAAGCTGAACAAACCATGGATCTACCGTATCCACAACCTGTTCCGGAACTTCTGCCTCCACAAACAGATACAGTCCAAGTGGCAGATTTTCTGCATGTGTTTCCCCATGGCTGTCTGTCTTTGGCAAATTGATCACCCCAGCCACACTGCTTTGATCCGTTGTATCACTCAATGTTCCATAATCATACAGATAATGTTCCAGCTCATTTTTCGCAGAAACATTATCTTCTTCCAATATCTGTTCCATAGCATCAGAAATCTGCTGGCTTGTATAATGATACACGTCCTGATTTTGACACGGATACGCTTCATCCGATGTTGTCATATCAATCGCATCTTCTGCTTTCAACCCCAGGATTTCTGCCAGCCTGCCCGGAATCTCATAGACTAATTCCACCAGTGACGTTGCATCACTATGCACCATGTGCGTTTCCACATTTCCGACCCGCAGACAGGAAAACTGTACGCCTTCCATGCCGTAATCTGACAGAGCCTGTTCTGCCTTTGTATTTTGTTCACCATCTGCTTCATCCTGTCCCTGCTTGTAATCACCAGCTGCTTCTGCCGATGTTATATCGTATTTTCGAATCGTGATACTTCCCTTTTTTGAAAGATCTACCGTTGACGCTTCCACAGATTTTCCACGTTTCTCTGACTCCTGTTCATAAGCACGCTCTCCCTGAGCTGCCAGACCAGTCTGCACTAATGGTGCTGTTCCCAGAATAAGTGACAAAGTAACTGCCCCCATTGCAATCATCATTTGTTTTCTTCTCATATTTTTCCCGTTCTCCTATTATTTACTTCGTTTTACATTTAGTTGTTTAAAAACTGTTACCGCTACTTATCATTTTTCCATGTCTATCACCTCTCTTCCGTGAAATCCAACACGTATTGTTACTCATCAAAACTGGAATCCTGTGTCGAAAATCGACCACGAAAATTAGATATGTCCATAGCAGACAAAAGAAACTGCATTCGAATGCATCGCCTGTGATTTTGATGTGGCTTCAGTATACGCATCCCGCTGTCACCTGTCAACCACACTATTTTTTTCATTTTCTGTATTTATACAAACTGCACAAAACAGGAAAACCTGCATAAAATCTTCCCTTTTTTCACTTTTCGCCCTTTTTTACCCCATTTTACCATAACGAAAAAATGCAAATTTTGTATAGTTTTTTCATCTTTTCTTTTTCCATTCTCCCATGGTACAATAGGCAGAACGCAATATTTATTTTTGTACATTCAAGAATGCTCCGGCATTCTTGTTGCGAGGTGCGCGTCATGCAA
>NZ_JRFU01000179.1 GCF_003122485.1 Eubacterium ramulus | reverse complement strand
CCTGTAACATTTTTGCTGGTAAGTGGAATTTCCGCGGTCATCAGTTTTACCATTGACGCACTGATTGCTTCTCCGGACCACTTTCCGACAACTATACAGGCACTTTTACCGATTATACACAATACGGTACAGCACGGACGTATTTTTACCGGTGGAATTTATCTTCCTCTGGGAATGTTGCTTGCCTACCGAAAACTTCCAGCTCTGCTGAACAGAATCCTGCTTCCCGCCGGATGCATTGCCAGCTTTCTGATCCATGTATCTGTTGTCGATGCCTGTCTTCTGGTTATTATTTCCGTCAGCTTTTTTGGTATTGTAGAAAATCTTTCCCTAAAAAAGCACCGTATTTATCATTTTATGCGGCATTCCAGTATGATCCTGTATCTGATCCACATGTATGTCTGGAGCATTTACTATAAGCTGCTGTATAAACATAAGGATCATGGCATTGACGATTTTCTGATCACCTCTGCGCTCAGCTTCGCACTGGCTGCACTTTATATCTTATTAAAAAACAGACGTTTAAAGTTAAAATCAGAACCTTTCACAAAAGTTTCTGCCAAATAAAAAAGAACCGGAATTTGACTTCCGGTTCTTTTTCGATTGATGTATATACTAACTAAGGGGATTAGATAATACCGTTTCTTAAACCTCAAAGATGAGATCGCCGTAAGATGGCATTGGCCATACTTTCTTGTCCACAATAATCTCCAGTTTATCAATCGGCGCACGAAGTTCTGCCATTGCAGTTGTAACTTCATCCCGATAATAAGCTGCACGCTCAGCACCATCTTCCATGGTCAGACCTTTGTCTGTCACTTCTTCCAGTTTTGCCAGCGCCACTTTTGCATCAGATAATAATCCGGATGCTTCCTGAAGCAGTTCTGTCTGTACACTGATATCGCAATCGCAGGCTGCTTTTACCGCATTGATGGATTCTGCCAGAGATGTGATATATTTGATCACTGCCGGAATCAATGTCTTGTTTGTGATATTGATCATCGCTCTTGCTTCAATATTGATCTCTTTTGCATAAATTTCATACTGAATCTCTTCACGGGACTCTAACTCAGCTTTTGTAAATACGCCGAATTTTTCAAACATATTGATTGCTTTATCTGTGGTCAGTGCAGGAATTGCATCAACCATAGATCTGATATTTGGTAAGCCTCTGCGCTCTGCCTCAGCTACCCATGCATCAGAATATCCGTCACCATTGAAGATAATTCTCTGGTGCTCTGTCAGATATTTTTTAATCAGATCATGTGCTTTTTCGTTGACATCTTCTGCTGTTTCCAGTTCATCACAAACTTCCTCAAATGCCTCTGCCACGATGGTATTTAATACAACATTCGGTGCAGAGATAGAATCCTGGGAACCAACCATACGGAACTCGAATTTGTTTCCTGTAAATGCAAACGGTGATGTTCTGTTTCGGTCTGTTGCATCTTTTGCAAGATCCGGCAGAGAAGCTACACCTGTCTGTAATACACCACCTTTTAAGGAGTGTGTAGCAGAACCGGTACTGATCAGCTGAGAAATCACATCGTCAAGCTGCTCGCCGAGGAATACGGAAACAATGGCAGGCGGTGCCTCATTCGCGCCAAGTCTGTGATCATTTCCAACATCTGCTGCAGACCAGCGAAGAAGATCAGCATGATCATCGACTGCTTTTAAGATGCAGGCAAGTACCAGAAGAAACTGAATGTTCTCATGCGGCGTTTTACCAGGCTCTAATAAGTTGATACCATCATCTGTTGTGATAGACCAGTTATCATGTTTACCGGATCCATTGACACCGTCAAATGGTTTCTCATGAAGCAGGCACTGAAGTCCATGCTCGTTTGCTTTCTTTTTCAGTACTTCCATAACCAGATGGTTGTGATCCAGAGCCAGGTTACAGGTCTCATAGATCGGTGCCAGCTCATGCTGTGCCGGAGCAACCTCGTTATGCTGTGTTTTTGCCGGAACACCCAGTTTCCACAGTTCTTCATTAACATCTTTCATAAATGCAGCGATACGTGGACGGATGCTTCCGAAATAATGGTCATCCATTTCCTGTCCTTTTGCCGGCATGGAACCAAATAAGGTACGACCGGTGTAGATCAGGTCTTTTCTTCTTAAATATTTTTCTTTATCTACCAGGAAATACTCCTGCTCGGAACCAACAGATGGAGTAACTTTTTTAGAAGTTGTATTTCCGAATAATTTCAGTAAACGTAATGCCTGTGTGTTGATTGCCTGCATGGAACGAAGCAGTGGTGTCTTCTGATCCAATGCCTCACCTGTATAGGAGCAGAAAGCTGTCGGAATACAAAGTGTTGCACCTGCTGCATCATGTCTTACAAATGCATAGGATGTACAATCCCAGGCTGTATATCCTCTTGCCTCGCATGTCGCACGAAGTCCTCCGGACGGGAAAGAAGATGCATCCGGCTCACCTTTGATCAGCTCTTTACCGGAAAAGCTCATCAGTACTTTACCCTGCTCATTCGGAGCAGTGATAAATGAATCATGTTTCTCTGCTGTCACACCGGTCAGCGGCTGGAACCAATGGGTATAATGTGTTGCGCCCTGCTCGATTGCCCATTCCTTCATTTCATGTGCAATAATATCTGCAGTTGCAAGATCCAGATCTGTTCCCTCTTTGATGGTCTCCTGCAATTTCTGATACACTTTCTTCGGAAGTCTTTCCTTCATCACAGTATCATTGAATACATTTTCACCGAAAATATCAGTGACTTTGAAATATTCACTCATCTTCTTGATTCCTCTCTTTTCTCATATTTTTACAGTCCCCTGAGTATATACTGATCTGCCCGTTCTCATCTTTTTATGTATCCGGGACAATTCTGCTATAAGTAAGCGTTTTTCCATCCGCTTATGCTGCCTGTTCATATCCGAAATAACTATTCATCAGATTATTTGGCTAAATGATCAATTTTATCTTTTTATAGCAGAAAAGGGTATTCCACCATTTGTTGGAACACCCTTGTTCAGCACGTATTCATGTCTTGCAATTAACATAGTACAAAATTCTGAAAATTGCAAGAGGCCAAAAACATTTTTGTCCATTTCAACAATTATGAGTTGTAAAATGCTAATTTTTCGTAACTTTTTACAAATTCTCAGGCTTTGTCGATAGAACCAAAAATCTCCATTTTCTCTTTTACTTTAGCTTTGATAGCATCGAATCCAGGAGCAAGTAATTTTCTAGGATCGAATCCTTTACCTACCAGGTCTTTGCCTTCTTCGATATATTTTCTTGTAGCTTCAGCGAATACAAGCTGGCACTCTGTATTTACGTTGATTTTTGCAACACCAAGAGAGATTGCTTTCTTGATCATGTCATCCGGAATACCTGTACCACCATGAAGTACTAACGGCATATCGCCTGTCTTCTGCTGGATTGCATCCAGAGTCTCAAAGCTTAAGCCAGCCCAGTTTTCCGGATATTTACCGTGAATGTTTCCGATACCTGCTGCAAGCATTGTTACACCAAGATCAGCGATTGCTTTACACTCATCCGGATCAGCACACTCGCCCATTCCGATTACGCCGTCTTCTTCGCCACCGATGGAACCGACTTCTGCCTCAAGAGATAATCCTTTCTCTCTACAAACAGCAACAAGCTCTTTTGTCTTGGCAACGTTCTCCTCGATCGGATAATGAGAACCGTCAAACATTACAGATGAGAAACCAGCGTCGATACATTTGTAGCAAGCTTCATAGCTGCCGTGATCCAGATGTAATGCAACTGGAACTGTGATATTTAACTCTTCCAGCATTCCGTTTACCATACCAACAATCGTCTTGTAGCCTGCCATGTATTTGCCGGCACCTTCAGATACACCAAGAATAACCGGAGAGTTATTCTCCTGAGCGGTTAACAGAATTGCTTTTGTCCACTCAAGGTTGTTGATATTGAACTGACCAACTGCATAGTGACCTGCTTTTGCTTTTTCAAGCATTTCTTTTGCTGAAACTAACATAATGAGATCCTCCATTTGTTTAAAAAAATATTGTTAATATAATAACATTATAACCTTATCAGATAAAAAATGGAAGTCCTATTTTTTACCTGACATATAAAAATCTATCAAAATGCTGCCGTTCACACGCGCCATTCGCAAAACGTCCTTTCAAGATTACTCTACCATAAAGGTAATTCTGCGACAGTGGTTATAAATTTCTACCTCTTTATGATCTCCGCCAAACTCTCCATCCAGCGTCCACGGTACATAGTCTTCGCATTTTAATCGAATATGATCCGTCTTGTAAGTATAAATATAAGGTGTCTCTATATCCTTCGGCATCACCAGATTAGACAAGATCTCATTTAACTGGATCGGATTTTGAGGCATCCTGATCAATGTCACCTCGAATTCACCGTCATCCAGTTTTACGTTATTTCCTGTCATGTTTTTCATGCCGCCTACAGAAACAGAATTTGTGATCATACCATAGATAAACTCGTCCCGGATCGTCTCACCATTTACTTCCACTTCCAGATAGTAGGATGGAATATCGTACAATCGTTTTGCGCTCTCCAGAATATAAGCCACATGCCCAAAAATATTTTTCAGCTTCTGGTTTGTCATATAAGACACATCTGTAAATAAGCCGAAAGCTGCAATATATACAAAATTATCCTCATTGAAAACACCTACATCACAGGGAAATTGCCGGCCACTGACGGCAATCTCAGCTGCACGCAGCATATTTTTGGGAATTTTTAAAGACTGGGCAAAATCATTGGTACTTCCCGCCGGAATATAACCGATGGGAACGATGCCATCACATCGCATCATGCCGGTAACAACCTCATCCAAAGTTCCATCACCGCCACTGCACACAACCAGATCATATTCTTCTGCCTGTTCTTCCACTTTATGGACTGCATCTTCCTTTTCCTGTGTCGGATAGATGGTAACCTCATATCCATTTTTGACAAAAGTATCAACGATGGACACCAACTGCATTCGAATCTGTCCTTTTCCGGAATGCGGATTAAATATAAATAATAATTTTTTCTTATCCATTTCTATTCACCCTCCTCAGTCCTTAAGCCTTCTGCAATCTCTTTCAGTTTTCTCAGCCGGTGGTTCACGCCTGATTTTCCAACTGGCGGATCCAGATAGGTTCCAAGTTCCTGTAAAGATACATCCGGATTATCCAGACGTACCTGCGCCATTTCCCGTAATGCCGGGGCAAGCTGCTCTAATCCGATAGTTTCCTCAATATACCGAATGTCTTCCACCTGCCGCGCTGCCGTACGCACCATTTTATTAATATTGGCAGAGTCACAGTTGGACTGCCTGTTTGCACTGTTTCGCATTTCCTTGATAATACGAATATTTTCCAGTTCCATCAGGGACTTGTGTGCTTCCATCACATTCAGGATCTGAATGATCTCCTCACTGTCTTTCAGATACAAAATGTATTTCTGCTTTCGCAGAATAATCTTTGCATGTACAAAAAATGCTGCCATCTGTTCTTTTAAAAATGCTGCTGTCTGTTCATCCTCGCAAACAATCTCAAAGTGATAGGATTTGCCCGGATCACTCATAGAACCGGCACAAAGAAATGCCCCTCTGATATAAGCACGCTTGCTTCCTAACGTCTGCAGCAAGTCCCGCGGTTCTGCCTGTGCACTCCAGATACAAATATCCCGCAGCGCCTGCTGGAGTTTCTGCCGCTCCGGAAGTTCCTCCGAATAAAGCATATCCTCCGGTCGCTCCGACAACAATATAAAATACTGATTATTTTTTCCGGCTCCGTGTCTGCGTATCTCCAGCTGCACCTGAATGTCAAATGCTTTCTTGATCAGTTTTACAAACGTCTTTGCCAGTGCCACATTTTCCGTTTCCACCAGAACCGCCACACTGTCCTCCAACCGTATAATTCTTCCACAGAAACGAATAATGGCGGAAAGTTCTGCCCGTACATCCGCTTCCTGCATCGGAATCAGACGGGCAATCTCCTCCTTCATCTCTCCAGAAAAAGACATATTACTTCCTCAACTACTTTCCACGCTTTGCGTCTTTATCAATATCGCGGTGTTCTACCCGCAAACCATATTTCTGATTTTTCTTTAATCTCTCGTAAAGTGCATTCGTCAATGTAACCGAACGGTGCTTTCCACCGGTGCACCCAATCGCAATCACCAGGCGATTTTTCCCTTCTTTGATATAATTAGGGATCAGGAAACGCACCATATCTTCCAATTTGTCCAAAAATTCTCCCGCCTCCGGGCTATTCATAACAAACTGCTGAATCTCCGGATCATTTCCGGTTTTTGGACGCAGTTCTTCCAGATAATAGGGATTCGGCAAAAAACGCACATCAAATACCAGATCTGCATCTGCCGGAATCCCATACTTGAATCCAAAAGACAGGATTGTCAGATAGATATTGTCATATTCCTGATGTCCAAGGAAAATATCACCGATGGCAGCATTTAATTCTCTGGTCAGGAGCTGACTGGTATCAATGATATAATCTGCCATCTCCTTCAGGAATTTTACCTGCTTACGTTCCAACTCGATTCCTTTTTCCACCCGGTCAGTTCCTGCCAGCGGATGTGCCCGACGGGTTTCCTTGTATCGTTTGACCAGCACTTCATCCGATGCATCCATAAATAAAATCTGCACACAATTTCCCCGTGCACGCAGATTCTGAATGATTCCGGATAACTGCTGTAATGCCTCTCCATTTCGGATGTCCATACCAAAAGCGATCCGCTGAAACTGTGTTTCCCCGGAATCAGCAAATTCCACAAACTTTTCCAGCAGTGGGATAGGAAAATTATCCACGCAAAAATATCCGATATCCTCCATAATTTTTAACGCAGTTGATTTTCCTGCTCCCGACATTCCTGTCACGATTACATATTCCATACTGTTCACCTTACTCCTGATGTCCTATTTTCCAGTCGTCCTGACTTTCACGAATCTTGTTCGCCAAAAACTTCTTTCCGACTTTTCTAACGTGCTAAAACTCCCCGATTTTCTTCACTTCTGCTTCCAGACGCACACCGAATTTTTCAAAAACAATTTCAGAAACCTGATTCATCAAATTACAGATATCTGCCGATGTGGCATGATCCCGGTTGATCACGAATCCACAGTGTTTTTCGGATACCTGGGCGCCGCCTACCTGAAAGCCGCGAAGTCCCGCATCCTGAATCAGTTTTCCTGCAAAATATCCTTCCGGACGTTTAAACGTACTGCCTGCACTCGGATACTCCAACGGTTGTTTGCTCACACGTTTTTCTTTCAGATCTTCCATGACCGCACGAATTTCTTCTGCTTTGCCTGGATGCAGCTCCAGAACAGCAGATACCACTAGATATCCACGTTCCGGAATGATGCTGTGCCGGTAAGACAGATCCAGTTCTGCCACCGGAAGCGTCAGAAACGTTCCCTCCGGTGTCAGCACCGTTACTTCTGTCAGAACGTCCTTCATCTCTCCGCCGTAAGCGCCTGCATTCATCACAACTGCTCCGCCAAGGCTTCCCGGAATTCCGGATGCAAATTCCAGACCGGTCAGTTCCTGCGCGGCAGCTTTTGATGCGATGGCAGAAAGCATCGCACCTGCTCCTGCTGTGATTTTTGTTCCCTCAATGGAAATCTCTGACATCTGTTTACCGATTTCCAGAACAACGCCGCGGATACCGCCATCGCCCACCAGCAGATTACTTCCGTTTCCGATCACCGTCCACGGAATCTGTTTCTCTTTGCACAGGGCAAGAATCTCACTGATCTGTTCTGCCTTCGGTGTCACCAGAATATCTGCCGGTCCACCGGTTCGAAATGTCGTATGCCGGCTCATGGATTCCTCACAAAATACCTGTTCGGAACCACAGATCTGACATAACGTTTCATATATTTCTTTTTTCATACTCTGCTCCAATTTATGCATCTTTCAGGAATGCTTTATATCCGCATTTTGCTTCATACAGATCTGCTTTGCTGATGATCTCCCAAGGTGCATGCATGTTCAGTACTGCCACACCACTGTCGATAACCTGCATATTATAATTTCCAAGGATATAAGCGATGGTTCCGCCGCCGCCCTGATCTACTTTACCAAGTTCTGCGGTCTGGAAGTATACCTGATTGTCATCCATGATCTTGCGGATCTCAGCTACATACTCAGCACCGGCATCGTTGGAACCGGATTTTCCTCTGGAACCTGTATATTTGTTGAATACCAGACCTCTTCCAAAGTATGCAGCATTTTTCTTCTCCATGACACTTGGATAGTTCGGATCAAATGCAGCACTTACATCAGAAGAAAGTACTTTGGAATTCTGTAATGCACGGCGCAGTTTTAATTCACAGTAATCGCCGCAGGCATTCATTACTTCTGCAGTCATATTTTCGAAGAAACGGGACTGCATTCCGGTTGCACCAACGCTTCCGATCTCCTCTTTATCTACCAGCAGGCATACGCTTGTGCGCTCCGGTGCTTCCATCTCCATAATAGCAGAGAAGGACGGATATGCACACACGCGATCGTCATGACCATAGCCCATGATCATACTGCGGTCAAAACCATAATCTCTTGCCTGACCTGCCGGAACGATCTCGATTTCAGCAGAAAGGAAATCTTCTTCCTCCACACCGTAAGTCTCTTTTAAAATTTTCAGCACGTTTGCCTGTACCAGAGTTTTTACTTTCTTCTCTTCCTCTGTCTTTGCTTCCAGCGGCATGCTTCCAACTAAAATATCAAGTGCTTCACCTTCGATGACTTTTGCACCTTTTTTCTCCATCTGGTCTCCGGAAAGGTGGATCAGCAGATCGCTGACACCAAATACTGGATCTTCCGGTTTCTCACCGATGTTGATCTCTACGACAGAACCGTCTTTTTTTGCGATCACACCGTGCATTGCCAGTGGCAGTGTTACCCACTGATATTTTTTTACACCGCCATAGTAATGAGTATCCAGCAATGCCATATCAGTATCTTCGTACAACGGATTCTGTTTCAGATCCAGACGCGGGGAATCGATATGTGCGCCAAGGATGTTCATACCTTCCTGCATTGGTTTCTTACCGATGATATACATAGCAAAACTTTTACCTTTGTTATCTGCAAATACACGGTCTCCGGCTTTCAGAGTGATGCCATTTGCGATGACATCTTCCATATCCTGAAATCCTGCTGCTTTTGCACGTTTCTTTAATTCTGTGACACACTCGCGCTCTGTTTTGCAGTCAGAGATAAACTGACGGTACTCTTCACCGTAAGCAAATACTGCTGCTTTTTCTTCCTCTGTATATTTTTTCCATGCGTTTTTTCGTTCCATATTGTTACACTCCTTTTGAATGTGCTCCGTAAAGGGAAGCAGACATTCTAATTTTGTTTTATTAAAAAATATCATTCAAAATCCCTTATTCTCGTAAAAACAGGGGACTTCTTTACATTGGGTCAAGCGGATATTCGCAATCCGCTTCGCTACTTGCTCATAACCGAAT
>NZ_JRFU01000178.1 GCF_003122485.1 Eubacterium ramulus | reverse complement strand
AACTTATAATGTATTGGGGTTTTTACAGTTATTATAATAGCAAATGTGTAGACGCAAGTGTTCACAATGATTCACAAATTTTGGAAAATAAATTGTGCATAATTCATATGACTAAAAAGTAATCAGGGTAAAATTTGTTGTGAGACTGCATGATAACTGGTGAAATTGCAGTATGATAAAACCAAAATGAATTATCATAAGATCCTGGAAAGAAAGATTGTATTGGATAAAAATGTAATCTTTAGCTTAAAAACAGAATTTATAGAAAACGAAAAAGAAGATGTGAGCAAAAAGAAAGCAATGGTATTTTTCTCATTTTTATTTTATACTGTATCTTAACAGGATACATCAGATATGAGATAACTCCCACCGCTATAGGTAAGGAATAACAAGAGGATATCAGTGGAGAAATTTTAGAGATAAGAGATGTTTTCCACCTCCACGGGAGGGAAAGATTGAGAACCGGAGGAAAGATAAATGGGAAAGACAATATACATACAATGCTATGAAGGACTGAGTGCGAAAATGATGGTTGAGGCATTGTTAAATCTGATGCCGGAACAGACACAGGCGAAGGCGACAGTAGACCAGCTGCTTGCACTGAACTGCCCGGCAGAGGTAAAGGCGGCGATGATTCGCAAACTGCCAAGAAAAATCAAAGATTTTGCACTTCCAGAGGGAGCAGAGGAGTTGTTTCAGCGTGCATATGACATCTGGCTTCATGCAAAGGCAGCAGTGCAGAGAGTGAATATTGCACATGTAGAATTTCAGGAAAAAGATTATGATGAAGTGATTGCTATGCTGGCAGCGTCTATTTGTATGGAACGTCTGGAAGCAGATACGATCATTTGTCCGATCGTGTACGATGGATATGGACAAATTTATATTGATCATGAACCGGTGTCGGTACCGTTGCCGGAAACGTTATATATTCTGATGGGGGCTGAGATCGCAATGCACCGTATGGAACGCGATAGTGCATGGGTGACACCGGAAGGAGCTGCTTTTCTGGCGGCATGCCGTACTTCGGATCATCTGCCGGAGGAGTACCATGTCAGCAAGATCGGAACCGGTCGTGGTACTGCATCGGATGGAAGCAATGGCGTGCTGCGGATCATGGTGCTTGAAGACGGAAATGCAGAGAAGAGTGGAATGGCTGATTTTTCGGAAAAGGAAGCTGTAGAGAAAAATATAGAAGCTAATTTTCCGGAGAAAGAAGAGATAGAGAAGAATATAGAAGCCGATTTTCCAGAAAAAGAAGCTGAGCAGGAACATATTTTGCAAGAATCCCCAGTTTCTGAAGAAGAAAATACAGAAAGTGTTACGAAAGCACCAGAGCAAAATTCTGACTGGGACGATGACCTGGAGTTTTTAGAGGAAAGTATTATCAGTCAGGTTGCACCAGAAAAGGAACCGGATGAAATTCAGGCAGAGGAACCAAAACATGAGACAGTAGCAGAGGACATTGTCTGCACAGACACAACGACACCAAATGAAATCTGGAAACTGGAGTGTAACATTGATGATTGCGGCGGTGAAGTGCTTGGCTACACAATGGAGCGTCTGATGGAAAATGGTGCTTTGGATGCCTGCTATCTTCCGATTTATATGAAGAAGAACCGCCCGGCATATATGTTGACTGTTTTGTGCCGTCCGGAGGATCGGGAGCGTTTAGAAGACATTATTTTTGAGGAGACAACGACCATCGGCATTCGCCGTGCACTGATGCAGCGCACGATCTTACAGCGCAGAAAATCAACAGAGCAGACTTCTCTGGGTGATGTGGCGGTAAAAACCATGAAAAAGAAAAACGGCGAAGTACCGACATTGGAATATGAGAGTGTAGCGGCAATTGCCAGAGAGCAGCATCTGCCATTTCGGGAAGTATACCGCCGTCTGGAAAAAGAATTGTATTAGATCTGAGATGACTAGAGAATAAATAAGGAAACCGGCATAAGAAAGGAGAGATACGGGTATGATTTATGGGGGAATCATTGTGGCGATCTGTGCGGCAGAATTTTTTGTTCGCCGTCGGGTGAATAAAAATTTTTCAACAAATGAAAACCGGGAGGTGGGCAGACTTCCGATTCGTCTGCGCAAATACCATAACGAAGGAATGGCAAATAATACGCTGGAGAAAAAGCCACAGCTTGTCAAAGGCATCGGTATCGGTGTTGTAAGTATTCTTACGATCATGTTTCTGCTTGCAATGACATTGAAAGGAAAAAGTGCTTTAAAGGCTGGTCTGGCACTGATCCTTGGCGGTGGGCTTGCCAATTTGCTGGAACGTTTTCGGCATGGATATGTGACGGATTACGTACAGTTTAAAGTTCCGATTCCATTTTTGAAAAAATTGATTTTTAACATTGCGGATTTTTGTGTATTTATCGGAATGGCAGTGCTGATGCTGCGCGAGATCGGAAAGCAGTGTTAGCGCAGAGCGAAACTCAGATGTGAATAACAAGTATGTAGGATAATCAGATGTGATAACAAATATTTGAGATAAATAGATGTCTTACAGCTTGTATGGACACTCTGAGGAACAATAAGATGATAAGGAAAAGAAAAAATGCGGCAGTCCTTTCAGACAGGTTCTGCCGCAATACCATTTTTACGAAGAAAGACGGGAACTAAGCGATCCCATTCCTGATCCAGCGTCTTATCCAGAGAAAATTTCCGGTAGGAGATTCCTGTGGTGCAGGTCAGGGTTTCGTTTTTATAAGTGAAATGCAGATACATGCCACTGACATCTTCCGGTAAAAAGGAAGTACCTGCGCGTTCCACCGTGTTTAACTGATTTGCCGGAGAGAGAAGAAACACAAATTTAAAATAAAGAGGTTTCTTTTTGCCCTGCATCAGTTTCAGACAATGCGGACGCATCAGGGAAAATGGCACATAGGACAGATCCTGCAATTGAAGGTTTTCCGTTTCTTCAGAATCGAAATAATCTGCCTGAAGGGAACCGTCAATCGTAAAGGTTGCCGCCTGTGTAATGACTGCTTCCTGCAAAAGAAAGTGATCGCACATGCCTTCTTTTAGTAATTTGTTGATAAAGGTGCCAATATCGGTTATTTTTAATGCAATCATGCAGAATCTCCTGTTAACAAAAAATGTGGATTATGGTATCATTATCTTTTGGATTTGTAGTAATCCGGATGATACACATTGGGAATGGAAATTGTGTTGTCGTTCCTATTACAAATATTATAAAATTGAAATTAGAAAAAAGCAATCAAAATGTAATTACCGATTTAGAAAGAGCGGGTATATTTGAGTGAAAAAAATGAAAAAAACAGGATGGAAATGTTTGCCGATTTTTCTATTCCTGATGGTTTTAGTGTCTGGCTTGACCGGATGTGGGAAAAATGCTGATGAAGTGGCAGATCGTATGGAAAAAATTGTCACGGGAAACAATCCGTTGGAGGTAAAGACGGTATCACAGGATAAATATGCTTACAACACGCTGCCGGACAATACGAAACTTGTCTATGATGAGATTTTGTACGCTATCATGCACCGGGAAGAAAAGGTGCAGATCGCGACGACGGATGTCGATGAAATGGAACTGGCATATCTGGCAGTGCGCTGTGATTACTGTAACCTGTTCTGGCTGAAACAGTTTTCCTATGTGACCTATAACCGTGGCGATGAGATCACAGCAATCATGGTGACGCCGGAATACAGCATGAGCAAAGAAGAACAGAAAAAGACGCAGAAGCAGATCGATGAGGAAGCAGACCGGATGCTGGCAGATGCGCCGACGGATGGAACGGACTATGATAAGGCACTGTATGTGTTTGAAAAATTGATCACGGAAGTAGATTATGTGGATGATTCTGCTGACAACCAGAACATTATTAGTGTGTTTTTGAATCATGAAACCATTTGTCAGGGATATGCGTATGCAACGCAGTACCTGTTGGAAAAACTGGGGATTTCCTGTACAACAGTGCTTGGAAATGTCAGCGACGGACCGCATGCATGGAATCTGGCAAAGCTGGACGGGGACTACTATTATATTGATACTACATGGGGAAACTCTCAGTATCTGTCCCGTCAGGATGAACAGAAGGAAAATGTGGTATCCAAGTATATTGATTACAATTATTTTGGTGCTTCCACGGCGGATATCATGCAGTCCCATACCGCGGATGAACGGATCAGTCTGCCGGAGTGTACCGCGACCGCAGATAATTACTATGTGCACGAGGGGCGGTATATTACGGAATGGAATCCGGAAACGATCGGAGCGATTTTTGCACAGGCTTATCAGAATGGCGAAAATATGGTACAGGTGAAGTTCGCAAGTACGGATCTGTATGAGCAGGCGATGCAGTATTTTGTGGAAGAATATGGAATTGCAAAATTCTGTCCGGGATTAAGTTCCTTCCGATATATGGAAGATATAGACAGCTGTGTATTGTTTATTGTATTTTGATAAAACAGTAGAAATAGGTTTTAAAGATACTTTTTAATTTTATAAGAGTTTCCTACGTTTATTTCGTAAGATTAGTAAAAATAATGAGTCAAATGGGAATTTAGAGGAAACTGGCAGAAAGGCAAGTGTGAGATACCATGGGAAAAAAGATAAATCTGTCCCACAATCTGATGGGATGTCGACTGGACAACTGGTTACGTTTGAAAAAAAGCAACCCGATCACCGCGGAAAATAAAGCACAGGCGCGGCTGATCACGGCAGTGTCGTCGGTTCTGGCAGTTCCGGCATTTTTGGAATGGCTGGTCTTTTATGTGCCGATCAAACGGACAAAAATCAAAAAAGATCCAGTATACATTGTGGGTTACTGGCGTTCTGGAACAACATTTTTGCAAAATCTGCTGACCAGAGATCCGCAGTTTGGATGGTTTGATCCGGTTCGTACTGTGACTTTCAGCAACTGTATTTTTATGAAAGGGATTCTGGCAAAAGCACAGAAGAAGCTGCTGCAGGGCGCGCGTCCGATGGATAATCTGGAATATACGCTGGATCTTCCGATGGAGGAAGTATTTGCGCAGGCAACGATTTCTACCCAGGCGATCAGTCACATGCTGGTATTTCCGGATGGCGGAAAAGGTGTCAAATACATTGAGACTGCTTTTATTGACGAGCAGGATGAGAAAAGGCAGCAGGAATGGCGCAAGGTGTATGACTACATTTTGAAAAAAGTGACGTATCTGTACGGGGGCAAACAGCTTCTGCTGAAAAGCCCGGAAAATACATGCAGGATCGGTGCTTTGAAAAAATGTTATCCGGGAGCAAAATTTATCAATATTTACCGCAATCCGTATACCGTTGTCATGTCCACCATCAATATGTTTACCAAGGAAATGGGGCTGTTCTGCTTAAATGAGCCGGCGTCTCATCAGGTGATCGAAGATGTGACCATTGATCTGTTCGAGCGCATTTATAAAAAAGCATTCCGTGAGCTGGATGCCATGCCGCCGGAGGATCATATTGATATCAAATATGAAGATTTCTGCAAAGATCCGGAAGGATATGTCAAACAGATCTACGATCATCTTGGCATTGATGGGTTCGAGGAGGCAAAACCGTATTTTGACGCATATCTGGAAAGCCAGAAGAATTATCAGAAGAATAAATTTGAGCTGACACCGGAACTTCGGGACAAGATCAATGCAAAACTTGGCTTTTATTTTGCGCATTATGGATATGAGATGCAAAAATAGAACACTGGACCGAGTTTTTGTTCATAAAAAGACATTCTTTTCATTATTATGTATCCGGGCAATTTTTGATGCAGGCATGATCATTATCTGAATGCATATGATGAGTGAGCTGTAACATATTTTTGTGAAGAAAAATTGTGGTGCAAAATAACTTTAAGTAGTGTATACTGAACATATATCAGATGTGAGACGACTCCCGTCTCTATAGGCGGTGAGATTCTTCCTGACATGAGAAAGGAGAACTTTATTATGGAAAAAATCAGTGACAGCATGAAAAAAATCTTATTGGCAGGTATCGGTGCAGCAGCTACGACTGCTGAGAAATCAAAAGAGATTCTGGATGATCTGGTAAAAAAAGGTGAGCTGACCGTAGAGCAGGGAAAAGTCTTGAATGAAGAATTAAAGCATAATGTAAAACAGACATTCAAAAAAGATGAGCAGGATCCTGCTGATGTATTAAAAGGAATGACTCCGGAGCAGATCGAGGCATTAAAAGCTGCAATTGCAAACATGGAAGCAAAAGCTACAGAAGAAAAAGCAGAAGAGACAAAAGAGGAAGCAGCAGAAGAGTAGAAGATATCGTGATTCTAAGAAGAAACTATTAATTTTCATTGACTGGAATCAGGTGTTAAGTCTCCTGTGTGTGACTTAAAAGGAATCGTGCTTTCCAAACAAAAGGAAAAAAGGAAGGCACAATGAAAACAGATTGAAAGAAATTGAAATTATGAGTGAAAAAGATACGAATGGAACCCGATTGCGGGAAATTATATCAGTCATTCACAAACATCAAATTGCCAGGGGCGTAACTCCGGAAAAGTTACGCCTGATTCTGGAAGATCTTGGCCCAACTTATATTAAGCTGGGTCAGATTATGTCTATGCGTTCGGATATTTTCCCAAAGAAAATCTGTGATGAATTTATGCGTCTGCGTTCCGAAGTAACACCGATGCCTTTTTCGGAAGTGCAAGAGGTGATCGAACACGCTTATGGAACAGCGCTTAACGAAGTATTTGCAGACTTTGAAGAAACACCGATTGGTTCCGCTTCCATTGCTCAGGTGCATAAGGCAAAACTCAAAACCGGTGAGACAGTAGTGGTCAAGGTGCAGCGTCAGGGAATTTATGAAACCATGTCCCGGGATATTGCATTTTTGCATCGTGCCGTAAAACTGATGCCGCCGATTAATATGGCAGGTCTGGTAGATATGAATCAGGTTCTGGATGAGATGTGGGTGGTTGCACAGGAAGAAATGAATTTCCTTGCAGAAGCGGCAAACATGGAAGAATTTGCACGTTTGAATAAAGACGTGGCATTTGTGACCAGTCCAATGCTTTACCGGGAATATACGACCACACAAGTGCTTGTAATGGAGTATATTGAAGGAATTGGTGTGGACGAAAAGGACAAATTATTGGCAGCTGGCTATGATCTGGATGAGATCGGAACCAAGATGGCAGATAATTATGTAAAGCAGATCATGGAGGATGGATTTTTCCATGCAGATCCACATCCGGGCAATCTGCGTATTCGAGGTGGCAAGATCGTCTGGATTGACATGGGAATGATGGGGCGTTTTTCCCAGCGGGATCAGGCTCTGTTGACCAAGGTCATTAAAGGCGTGGCAACGCATGATGTCAGTCTGATCGTGGAAGCCGTATTATCCTTGGGAGAATTTCACGACAAACCAAATCAGAAGCTGCTGTATTCGGATATTGGTGACTGGCTTGCCAAATACGGTTCTGCAAATTTCGGCGGTCTGAATATGGGAACGCTGATGCAGGATCTGATCGATATTATGAAAGAAAACAGGGTATCAATGCCACACAGTTTGACGATGCTGGTGCGTGGTCTGACAACTATTGAGGGAGTGATCGCTGAGATTGCGCCGGACATCAATGTGGTTCAAGTTGCATCTGTACGAATGTCAGGAAATAAACTGTCTGATTTTGATCTGAAAAAGGAACTTCGCATGAGTGGAAAAGAAATCTGGCAGGCATTACAGAAAGGCATCAAGATACCATCTTATATATCAGATCTGTTACGAAGCTATATGCAGGGACAGACCAGTATCAATCTGGATCTGCACGCGACGGATGATCTGACGGTGATGCTGAATGCGCTGGTGCGGCGGTTGGTCATGGGATTTTTGATCATGGCGCTTCTGATCAGTTCCAGTATTATCTGCACCACCGATATGAAACCGAAATTACTTGGAATTCCGGCACTGGGAGCCATCGGCTATTTTCTGGCGATTCTGTTTACTGCGTCCGTGTTTATCAGTCATTTTCGGTCAAAAAAGAAAAAACGATAGAGAAAGAGGTTCATAAAGTATGGCAACAAAAGCGAAAAAACCAATAAAATCAAATATTCCCAAAATGGCAATTGTAGGTGTTTTATCTGCCATTGCGTATATTTTGATGTTTATGGAGTTCAGTGTTCCGTTGATGCCGGTGTTTATCAAGATGGATCTGTCTGATTTCCCGGCGTTGATCGGCAGTTTGGCAGTAGGTCCGGTGGGCGGCATTATTATTGCACTGATCAAAAATCTGTTACATCTGACGGTGACATCTACTGGCGGTGTCGGAGAACTTTCTAATTTTATTTTAAATGCGGTATTTATTCTGCCGGCAGGTTTATTGTATAAGAAAAAGGAATCGAAAAAGAGTGCCTGTGGCGGAGCCATTCTTGGCGCAGTCCTGATGGCGGTTGTCAGTATTGTATCCAATTATTTCGTTGTATATCCGGTATATTATAATTTCATGCCGGCAGATACGATTCTGGCAGCATATCAGGCAATTTTCCCAGGGGTAAAAAGCATCCTGCAGAGTCTGATCGTATTTAATATGCCGTTTACGTTTATTAAGGCGATGATCAGTGTGGTAATCACATTTTTGGTATATAATCATCTGGTTCCGATTCTGACGATGAATAAGCGAAGTGAGTAAGTTTGAAAAAGTACAGTTTGTCTGTGTAATAGCAGTGCAAGCTGTATTTTTTTGTTGACATAAAACTGTATCCGTATATAAAATGTATTTATGAAAACGTTTTCTTCTGTTATAAAGGGCAGAAGATTAGGAAAAGGAGAAGGAAAAAATGAGTGATTACAGATTAGATACGAAGTGTGTACAGGGAGGATATCGTCCGGGAAATGGAGAGCCGAGACAGATTCCAATCGTTCAGTCCACAACCTTCCGTTATGAGACAAGCGAGGCAATGGGTAGATTATTCGATCTGGAGGATTCCGGATATTTCTATACCCGTCTGCAGAATCCGACCAATGATCTGGTAGCAGCAAAGATCGCAGAGATGGAAGGCGGTACAGCGGCAATGCTGACATCCTCCGGACAGGCAGCAAACTTTTTTGCATTATTTAATGTATGTGAGTGCGGAAGCCATATCGTGGCATCTTCTGCCATTTACGGTGGAACTTTCAACCTGATTGAAGTAACCATGCGTAAAATGGGTATTACAGCAACATTCGTAGCACCAGATTGTACAGAAGAAGAACTCAATGCAGCATTTCAGGAGAATACAAGAGCGGTATTTGGTGAGACCATCGCAAACCCTGCACTGACCGTTCTGGATATTGAAAAATTTGCAAAAGCAGCACATGCACATGGTGTACCGCTGATCGTGGACAATACATTCCCGACACCGGTAAACTGCCGCCCATTTGAGTGGGGCGCAGACATCGTAACCCATTCTACGACAAAATACATGGATGGACATGGCGCAGCAGTAGGTGGAGCAATCGTTGATTCCGGAAACTTTGACTGGATGGCACATGCAGATAAATTCCCGGGACTCTGCACACCGGATGATTCCTATCACGGAATTACTTATGCAGAAAAATTTGGTCAGGGTGGTGCATTTATCACAAAATGTACCGCACAGTTAATGCGTGACCTTGGAAGCATCCAGTCTCCGCAGCATGCATTTTATCTGAACCTGGGTCTGGAATCCCTGCATGTTCGTATGCCGCGTCATGTAGAAAACGGACAGGCAGTAGCAGAATTTTTGGCAAATCATCCAAAGGTAGTCAACGTTACATACAGCGGACTTCCGGGCGATAAATACTATGATCTGGCACAGAAATATATGCCGAAGGGTGGATGCGGTGTCGTATCTTTCGAATTAGAAGGCGGCCGTGCAGCGGCAGAAACATTTATGAAACATCTGAAATTAGCTGCCATCGAGACACATGTGGCAGATGCAAGAACCTGCTGTTTAAATCCGGCAACTTCCACACATCGTCAGATGACAGACGAACAGCTTGAGGCGGCTGGAATCCCGGCAGGACTGGTGCGTATGTCCTGTGGACTCGAGGACAAAGAGGATCTGATCGCAGATCTGGCGCAGGCTCTGGAAGCTATTTAAGAAAACTCTTGTTTGTCGTTTAAGGAACAAATAAAAAATAACTCCAAAAGGATATGAAAAATTTTCTGTGACCACAGCATCGCTTATTTCCGTCCGCTTCCGCGAACTCACCCGCAAAACCAGCGGGTTCAGACACACTCTCGCGGACGGGCTGGATGCAGCGGTCACAACGAAAATTTTACAATTATCCTCTTGGAGTTATTTTTTATCTCAGTCTGAGTTGAGACTCCCACTTCTGCAAGTGGTGAGT
>NZ_JRFU01000177.1 GCF_003122485.1 Eubacterium ramulus | reverse complement strand
TTGCCAAGATCAATCTTGGACTGGATGTTTTGGGAAAACGGGAAGATGGTTATCACGAAGTGCGTATGGTCATGCAGACGATCCATCTGTATGACAGAGTAGAGATCAAGAAAACAAGATCTCCGCATATTCATGTGGAAACCAATCTGTATTATCTGCCGGTGAATGAGGATAATTTAGTATACCGTGCAGCAAAACTGATGAAAGATGAGTTTCAGATTAAAGAAGGTGTGCGGATCGTTCTTCAGAAATTCATTCCGGTGGCAGCAGGTCTTGCAGGCGGAAGTTCAGATGCGGCAGCAGTGCTGGTAGGAATGAATCGTATTTTTAATCTGGGCCTGAAACAGAATAAACTGATGGAACTTGGTCTGAAGATCGGTGCAGATGTTCCGTTTTGTATTATGCGTGGTACAGCATTGGCAGAGGGAATCGGTGAAAAACTGACTGCATTGCCGCCGATGCCGAAATGTCCGGTACTGATCGCAAAACCGGCGATTTCTGTATCCACCAAAGCAGTTTATGAAGGTTTGAAATTATATGACGGCATGGAGCATCCGGATATTGATGGTGTGATGGAAGGGATTCAGCAAAAAGACCTCAAAGGGGTTGCTTCTCATATGGGAAATATCCTTGAGACCGTGACGATTCCAATGTATCCGGTGATTGAGGATATTAAGAAACTGATGTTGGAGAATGGTGCATTAAATGCCATGATGAGTGGAAGTGGTCCGACCGTATTTGGATTATTCCCGAATGAGAAAGAAATCCGCCGGGCATACGAAGCGTTGAAACAGTCCGGACTGGCAAAAAATGTGTACACATCCGATATCCATAATAATAGAAGATAAGCGGCGAAGAAGAGGGGGAAATAAAAAATGACAGACAACTTGGAATTACAGATGGATGCATATCTGCCACTTCGTGATGTCGTTTTTCAGACATTGCGTGGTGCAATCCTGAAAGGTGATCTGAAACCGGGGGAGCGTCTGATGGAGTTACAGCTTGCATCGAAGCTTGGCGTAAGCCGTACACCAATCCGTGAGGCAATCCGTATGTTAGAGCAGGAAGGACTTGCTGTTACCATTCCGAGAAAAGGTGCAGAAGTTGCGAAAATGACAGAAAAAGACATGGAAGATGTATTACAGATCCGTCTTTCTCTGGAAGCATTGGCAGTACGCCTGTCCTGTGAAAATATTACACCGGCAGCTTTGCAGGAACTGAAAGTGGCTATGGAGGATTTTGAAGAGAAAACAAAATCCGGTCAGTTTGTAGAGATGGCAAAAGCAGATGTCAAATTTCATGAGATTCTTTATAAAGCATCCAACAATCCGAAACTGCAGCAGCTTTTGAGCAATTTGAGAGAGCAGATGTATCGTTATCGTGTGGAATATCTGAAAGATGCAGCTATTTACCCGCGTCTGATCGAGGAGCATCATAGAATGTATGATGCACTGAAGGAAAAGGATCAGAAACAGGCAGTTGCTTATGTGGAGAAGCACCTTCATAATCAGGCAGAGGCAGTGAAAAAGATCATTCGCGATCAGGAGTAGAAGAAGTAAAATTAGAAGAATAGAACACAAAAAACAGCACAGACTAGAGAGTAGGTTGATACCTGCTCTCTTTTTTTAGGTAAATATAAGAAAGTCTCTTTGCTTTTCTTGTACAAATCAATAAGTTGCGGGAGACTTCTCTTTATCAAAAGGAGAGGTAAGCGGGGGAAATCGATCCAAGGATGGGGGGAAGTACATGCAGGAGAAAAAGGAAAAGCTGTTAGAAGATAAAGAAGTCTCCAAAGACATAGAACAGAATATTGCCTGGTGGAAGCAGCTTTTTTCGGACTGTGCGGATATCAAAATGCGGGAGATGTATCTGGGAAAACAGATGGATGTGAAAGCATTTTTAAGTTATATCGAGATTACAGGTGGCAAAGATATGCTGCAGGAATCCGCACTGGGAAAAATGTTATCCCGATTGAAGGAAATGTCTTCAGAAGAACTGGGCAGCGCTTTACAGAAAAATGCCCTTGGTATGTCGGATGCGACACCGTTTTCTACCTTACTGGATGCTGCCAATGGAATGCTGACGGGGGATTCGATTCTTTTTGTGGATGGATTTGATCAGGCGTTGAAGATTCCGGACAAAGGCTATCCGGGGATGTCTTTGCAGGAGACAGAATCGGAAAAAGCATTGCGGGGAAGCAATGAAGGGTTTGGCACATCGATCAAGCAGAATACGGCATTGATTCGAAAACGCCTCCGGTCGGTAAATTTGAAAGTAACTGAATGCAAATGCGGAAGGCAGAGCAACACGAATGTCGACATTCTGTATATGGAAAATATCACCAGATATGCGGTGGTGGAAGAAATGCAGGAACGTTTGCGTCAGTTTGAAATTGACGGTGTTCAGGACAGCGGGGTGATCGAACAGTTGACGGAAACCCAGTGGTTTTCGCCGTTTCCACAGTTTCAGACAACCCGCCGACCGGATCGGGCGGTAATGGCACTGCTGGAAGGACGGGCAGTCTTATTGTCGGACCATTCCCCGGAAGCACTGATTTTTCCGACGGATTATAATTCTTTTATTAAAACAACAGATGATTACTACACCCGTTGGGAGATTGCCACTTTTACCCGGGCATTGCGCTATGTGGCATCGGTGTTGTCTATGATTTTGCCGGGATTGTATCTTGCAATGACAAATTTTCATACACAGCTGCTGCCAACCAAACTGTTGCTTTCTTTTGCAGCAGCACGTCAGGGCGTTCCGTTTCCGGGGGTGGTGGAGATTCTTTTGATGGAGCTGTCTTTTGAACTTTTGCGGGAAGCGGGGGTACGTCTGCCCGGAGCCATGGGAAATACCATTGGAATCGTGGGCGGACTGATCATCGGGCAGGCAGCGGTGGATGCGAATATCGTCAGTCCCATGGTGGTGATCGTAGTGGCATTTACGGCGCTGTGTTCTTTTGCAATTCCGAATGAAGACTTTGCGACAGCGTTTCGTCTGCTGAAATTTGCTTTTATCGGTTTGGCAGCGGCGCTTGGATTTTATGGATTTTTGCTTGGAATTCTGGTGCTGCTCATTCACCTGGCGCAGCTGGAGAGCTTTGGTATTCCGTATCTGATGCCGGTTGTGGGGGCAGAACTCAGTGGATATAAGGACGCACAGGATACATTGATGCGTCCACCTATGTGGTCGTTGCACAGACGTCCAATCTATGCAAAAAGAAATAACCGTATTCGGTTACGAATCAAAAAGCAGGGAAAAAATACGAATACCGATAGGGAAAAATAAGAATTGTTCTTTGGAAAAAAGTCAAGTTGAAAAGCGGGAATAGAAGATTTCAGAAGGATGTAGAGGAAAACAATGCGGGATCGAATTATTTTTTCGGATAATCAACAGGTTTCTGCCAGACAGATCAGTCGTGCGCTTTTTCTGGAAATGCTTGGGCTCAGTACGCTGTTGCTGCCGCCGGCACTGGCGCGTCTGTGCGGGACAGATGGTGTATTTGCCATTTTATTTGGCGGTGTTTTGACCTATCTGTTGTCTGTTGCGTGGAATCGGTACGATACAAATGTAAAACAAAATGATACAAGTGAGCAATATTACAATACAAAAGTATTGAAAAATACGACCATGGTAATATATATAGGTGCGTTTCTTGGAATCGCCGCCTATGTGATGTATTTTCTGACCACCTTAATTGAAGAACAATTGTTGGGAAAATCCTATGAAGCGGCGATTGTTCTGACGTTGACAGGTGCGGCATTCTGGGGCTTATGGAAAGGACTGGAGAGCCGGCTTCGTGTATATGAGGTGCTTTTTTGGATTTTGATACTGCCCCTGGGTTTCATTTTGCTTGCTGCCTGCAGTGGCGTTTGCACGGATTACTGGACGCCGGTGGTAGACACTTCCTGGCAGAATTTTGGAAAAGGGATCTTGTTATGTGTATTGATATTTTCATTGTCGCTGCTGGCATTTCGCAGCAAAAGTCAGTGTAGCAGACCGAAGCAGCTTTTACGGGCGACAAGGCGGAGTCTGTGTGCCGTTGTGATATGGAACGCCATCATATATCTGATTTTACTTGGTGTGTTTCAGGTGGGCTTGTTAAGTCATTTGTCTTATCCAATCATTGATCTGATGGCGGTGGTCAAATTGCCGGGAAACTTTCTGGAGCGGCAGGATGCGCTGATGATGGGAATCTGGCTTTTCTGTCTGTTTGCATTGTTAAATTCAATGCTGTATTATGCGTCGGCACCCTTGGAAAAGCTGTTTTCTGAAAAGGGAAGACCAAAGGCAACGGGAATCTGCTGTCTGGCAATGGCAGCGCTGGCAGTATGGCTGTTACATTCGGCAGAACGGGCGGAGCGCATGTTTCAGGTCTGTGTATGGTTCGTTGTGCCGCTGCTGCTTTTTCTGCCGGTGGTGCAGGCAATCGTGGAATGTCTGAAAAAACGTATCAGGCAGAAATAGAAGGAGTAAAAGGGCATGAAAAGCGAAAAGAGGTATCTGTTTTATGGAATTGGGATCATGATGATCATCTGCTGGCTTGTTTTTCTGACGGGATGTGGCGCCAATGAACTGGAAAATCATGCGTTTCCGCTGGCACTTGGCGTGGAAAAAACGTCAGAGGATGATCTGGAAATCTATATGGCGTATCCGGATCTGCAGGATGACAAGGCAGCAGAAAATGCGCTGTCCTCCGATGTGTTCTGGAATGGCAAAGGGCAGGATTTGTTTACCGGCAAGGAACAGATGTCAGCAAATAGCAATAAAAATGCGGATTTCAATCACCTGAAAGTGCTGATTTTGGATCAGGCAATTCTGGAAGATACGACCAGGACAGAACAATTACTGCATTTTTTTCAGGAGGAACAGGATGCAGCCTGGAATACGTATGTGATGGTGACAAAAGAACCGCTGAAGGATATTTTTTCAGAAGATCTGAAGTTGCCGGAGTCCCTTGGTATCTATCTGGAAGATCTGTTAGAGGAGTGGGAAGATGTGCGGCAGGGAGCGCAGGTGACGGTGGGAACGCTGATGAGTCAGTATTACAGCAGGAATGAAACGCTGTGTGTGCCAGTTCTGGAAATTTCGGATGCGGAAGAAAAGCCTCAGATCGGTGGCTTTTGTGTGTTGTTCGGATTGCAGCCGATGGGAGAACTGTCACTGCGGGAAGGAGAGCAGTTGATGCTTCTGCAAAATAATTTGAAACGTTATGCATTTACGATGCAGGATGGGACACGTTTTTTGCTGGAACAGGTACAGACAGAGCGTGAGATCACGGCGGCGGTGGATGAAGCAGGGAATCAATATCCGGTGTTGACAGTAACGGTTCGGGGAAATAGTACCGTGAGTGCATTGAGTTGGGATGCAGATCAAGAAGACCAAAGGCAGCAGGGAAAACAGGAACTGGCAGACCGTCTGCTGACGTTTCTGACTACGCAGCAAAAGGAAGCGGGCATGGATCTGGCGAATTCATTTCTGCTTCTGGCAGGGCAGGAGCGCAGTCTGTGGGAACAGTATCGTGAGGAATCGGCGCAGTATCTTTCGGATTTGAAAATCCGGCTTTTTGTGGAATAAATGTTTGTGGAAAATGTTTATGGAATAAACTGGAAAAATATGGCAAGACTCTGAATAAAGCTCATTGAGAATATAATGTGAGTTCAAGAAAAAAATGTATGATTATACTGCTCAGAATCGTGCAGAAAATTTTATAAGCAGTTGACTTGGATGATATAAGTGATGAGCGCTATTTTATAAAATTATGTATAGAAAGAACAGGGGAAAGACCATGAAAAAAAGATTTATTGCAGTATGTCTGGCGGCAGCAGCCTGCGTATTGCTTTCCACAACGATACACACAGCCATGCTGCAGCGGGATATGTCACAGAAAGTATTGCGGTTTCATGTGCTGGCAAACAGCGACAGTCAGACAGATCAGGCGTTAAAATGTGCCGTCAGAGACCGTGTCGGAACCATGATGGCAGAAAAATTGCAAAATGCAGATTCACTGGAAGAAAGTACTGATGTGGTGACGGAAAACCTGCAGGAAATTGAAACCTGTGCAGCAAATGTGATCAGGGAAAACGGTTATGATTATCCGGTACATGCGGCGCTGGAAACCTGTGCATTTCCGGAAAAAAGTTACGGTGATTATACGTTCCCATCCGGAACCTATGAAGCACTGCGGGTTGTGATCGGTTCCGGGGAAGGGCATAACTGGTGGTGCGTCATGTACCCGAATCTCTGTTTTGCAAACAGTATGTATGAGGTAGATGCTTCCTCAGGGGAAAAATTGCGGGAAGTGCTGGAGCCGGAGGAGTATGCAGCAGTTCTGGAAAGCGGAAATTATAAGGTGCGTTTTAAAATGCTTGGATTTCTCAATCGCGTGCTTGAATAATCAGGGAAAAACGATTACAATGTGGGATAGCACAATTTTAACCGAATCAAGTAAGTCCCCTGCTTCAATTGCGAAAAGCAATAAGCAGTGGGTGGGGACTTGCTTGTATCAGGAGGAGTGCAAGCTCCTTCTGATAAACTGCGGAGCAGTTATTCGGTTATGAGCAAGTAGCGAAGCGGATTGCGAATATCCGCTTGACCAAAAGGAAGTTAAACAAAGGAAGTCTGTTGTTTCCTTTGCAGATAGTTGTTTGAAAATAGGATCTGACCGATAAGTCAGAACAGGAAATGTGCATGATATGAAGATGAGGACAAAATATGACAAAAGATGTATTGATTACCATTTGCGGGATTCAGAAAAGAGACGGTGAGACAGATGAGCCGATTGAAACCGTCACACCGGGTGAATATTATTTCCGCAACGGAAAACATTATATTCTCTATGAAGAAGTTCAGGAGGGAATTGCGGAAGTAACCAAATGCATGATAAAGATTGGCGATGACAGTGTAGACCTGTCAAAAAAAGGTGCATCCGGGGTACATATGATATTTCAGAGAGATAAGAAGACACGTACCTCTTATCAGACACCGTATGGAAGTCTGATGCTTGGATTTGATTCCAAAATGATCCGTGTGCTGGAGTCAGAGGATATGATCCATCTGAATCTGGAGTATGATCTGGAAGTGGAGGAAGAACATCTGGCAGAATGTTCCCTGACTTTAAAAGTTCAGGCAAAGCAGCCGAGATAGTCTGATTTTATCGCAATCTCCGACTGAGACAAAAGTTCCGCGAAGATGTACGGCATAAAAAATAAGAAAAAATACAAACAATAAGAAAGACAACACACAGAAATGTGTTTACCGATTTACAAATAAACAGAAAAATATTCTTAATAAACAGGAAGGATAGAAAAATGGCAGAAAATCAGGATTTTAGATATTCACCCATCGGCGTCTTTGATTCCGGTGTGGGTGGACTGACCGTGGCGCGTGAGATCATGCGTCAGATACCAAAGGAGCGCATCATTTATTTTGGCGATACCGCCCGCGTTCCCTATGGAAGCAAATCGCAGGAGACGATCATCCGTTTTTCCAGACAGATCATCCGTTTCCTTCAGAGCAAAGGGGTAAAGGCAATCGTGATCGCCTGTAATACCGCCAGTGCGCTGGCATTGGAGACTGTGCAGCCGGAATTTGACATTCCGATTCTTGGCGTGGTCAAAGCAGGTGCAAAGGAAGCTGCAAAAGTAACAAAAAATGGAAAAATCGGTGTGATCGCTACCGAAAGTACCATTGAAAGTCAGTTGTATACAAAAGAGATCCATTCCCATAAACCAAACGCTCAGGTGTTGGGCAAGCCATGTCCGTTGTTTGTGCCGTTGGTGGAAGAAGGATGGTTAAAAGATCCGGTAACCGTAGAAGTGGCAAACCGTTATCTGGAGCCATTGCTGGAATCCGGTATTGACACACTGATCATGGGATGTACTCATTATCCATTGCTTCGCTCTACGCTTCGTCAGATCATGGGAGAAAAAGTCAATCTGGTAAATCCGGCATATGAGACTGCCAGAGAGCTGAAAGCATTGTTGGAGCGGGACGGATTAAATAATGATGGCAAACAATCTTATGAGGGTGCGATGCATGAGTTTTATGTCAGTGATGCGGCAAACAAGTTTAAGAATTTTGCAAATTCTATTTTGCCGTATGGTGTGGATACCACACAACTGATCCACATTGAAGATTATTAAAAGGCAGTGATTCTGAGCAGAATATGTCAGCTTATGTTGACCAGGATCGTGTACCAAGTCCCACATACGTTCGACTTGAATGAATATGTTTAGAATAAAAAAAGATTGTAAGCGCAATACATAGCAAAAAATGTGATAATAAAAAACATCGGTGAGTGGATTGATCAGAAATCCATTCACCGATGTTTTTATTTGTTATGCTGTATTCCATTACAAACTTATTTCTGTCCGGTAAGTTTTGCGAAGAATCCGCGTTTCTTTTCCGGTTTTTCCAAAGGTCCGCGTACACCGCGAACATCTGAAATGAACAGACCGCTCAGAGAAGCTTTTACTTCTTTTTTTACTGGGATCTGATCGTAAATCTGGTTATCAGCAATCAGAGTAACGATCTGAGGTCCAACTTTTGCTTTTACAACCGGCACTTTGGCAAGTCTTGCAAAACGCGGTGTCTGGTCGATGACCTGCTGTGGCAGTCCGGACTCTTTCATGCGGAGTTTTTTCTTGTCAATGATCAGCATGTTGACCCACTGTGCAGCCTGGTCGATGGCAGCCTGCTGTTCGTCACGTTTCTTCATATTTCTTTTGCCCATGAAATAGAGCAGGATGATTGCGCCAACACAAGCGGCAATAACAACAATAAGTGTAATGATATGTGCTGTTGTCACAGATATATTTCCTCCTTCATCGGTATTTTTAGTCGATAGTAATACTAAGTCTGTATGCTATTGTATCATTGATTATATGAAAACTCAAGAAAAAATTAAGAAGAATGACTTTTCATTTATAGGGAAATATGGTATCTTTAAAAGCAGTGATGTCTTCTGAAAAGAATACAGAAATGGAACAGAACGTGTTCGTAAGAAAGGAAACTATAAAAGATGAAGAAGAAACTTGTAATGATACTGATGGCAGTCATGGTCGCTTCTGCAACACTGGGCGGTTGTGGACAGAAAGGTGCAGAAACAGGAACTAGCGTATCTGCTGAGGAAGAAGATGTGCAGATCAGCTATAAAGAGCTGATGAAAGCAACAGATTATAAAGTGCAGAAATATGTAAAACTGAATGACTACATGAATATGACGGTAGAATTATCCCAGGATTATTCTATTACCGATGAACAGATTCAGGAATACATTGAGTACCTGCTGTCCATGTATCCGGAATATGAGACCACTGACAAGACAACCGTAGAGAACGGTGACATCGTAAATATTGATTATGTCGGAAAAGTAGACGGCGAGGAGTTCAACGGCGGAAGCGCAACAGGACAGCATCTGGAAATTGGTTCCGGATCTTTTATCGATGGATTCGAGGATGGTCTGATCGGAAAAAATGTTGGTGATACAGTAGATCTGAACCTGACATTCCCGGATAGTTATTCTAATACTGATCTGGCAGGCAAAGATGTTGTATTTACAGTAACAATTAACGGTATTGAGACAAAGAAAGATATCGGATACGAAGATCTGACCGATGAATATGTCAGCGAAAACTTTGGAACACAGGGAATCACAACCGTTGATGAGCTGAAATCCCAGGTAAGCAGCGGCTTGGAGCAGCAGGTTTACTCTACAAAAATGCAGGAGGTTCAGACAGAGGTTCTTGCAAAACTCTTAGATGAGTGTGAAGTTACAATTCCGGATGGACTGCTTGACCAGAGAATCGCAGAGTATAAAGATCGTATTAACAAGATTGTAGAGGACAGTGGTAAGAGCTTTGAGGATTACACCGGTAAGACAGAAGATGAGTTTTATAAGGATATCGATACAACGATGGAAGAAAGTCTGAAACAGGAACTGATCCTGGAAGCAATTGTAAGAGATATGAAACTCTCTATTTCAGAAAAGAGCTTTGAATCATTCGTAGATCAGTATGTATCCAGCTACAAGTTTGACAGCAGAGATGCATTTTATGAGGAGTACGGTGGCGAGGATTACATCAAATTAAGCTACGCTGAGAATCAGGCACTGTCAAAAATTATGGACAGCGTAAAGACAACTGTAAAAGACACATCTTCCTCTGATTCTTCTACCGGTGCAGATGACAGCTCCGCAGATGCAGAGTAAAAATCTGACAGCAGGTAATACTTTTAGAAAAAAGTGGATCGTGAAGATCTGTTTTATCTCAGTCGGAGTATAATCTCCGACTGAGATAAACGCTACGCGAGAATGTGCAGTGATTCTGAGAAGAATATGTCAGCTTACGCTGACCAGAATCACGCACCAAGTCTCACGTGCGTTCGACTTGAAAAAAACAAAAAAGATTGATGAAATTAGCTGAGGGGCTAACAGTTGGGAGGCAATGATTATGGAACTGACAAACATTCGTGACATATTCAGAAACAAAGAAGAGTATCTTGACAAAGAAGTAACCATCGGAGGATGGGTACGTTCCGTTCGCGGATCCAAAAAATTTGGATTTATCGTCGTAAATGACGGTACATTTTTTGAACCATTACAGATTGTTTATGGGGATCATCTGGAAAACTTTGCAGAGATTTCCAAATTAAACGTGGGTGCTGCCATCATCGTAACCGGTAAACTGGTTCCGACACCGGAAGCAAAACAGCCGTTTGAAATCCAGGCAGAAAGCGTTGATATCGAGGGCGCATCCGCACCGGATTATCCGCTGCAGAAAAAACGTCATACGTTTGAATATCTGAGAACAATTTCTCATTTACGTCCGCGTACCAATACCTTTGAGGCAGTATTCCGTGTACGTTCCCTGATCGCATACGCAATTCACAAATTCTTCCAGGAGCGTGATTTTGTGTATGTACACACACCACTGATCACAGGAAGTGACTGTGAGGGTGCCGGTGAGATGTTCCAGGTAACAACCATGGATCTGAACAATGTGCCGAAAAAAGACGATGGAAGCGTTGATTTTACACAGGACTTCTTTGGAAAACCGACCAACCTGACCGTAAGTGGACAGTTAAACGGTGAGACTTACGCCATGGCATTCAAAAATATCTACACCTTTGGACCGACTTTCCGTGCAGAAAATTCCAATACCACCCGTCATGCAGCTGAGTTCTGGATGATCGAGCCGGAGATCGCATTTGCAGATCTGAAGGACGATATGGTACTGGCAGAGAGCATGTTAAAATATGTGATCCGTTATGTATTAGAGCATGCGCCGGAAGAAATGGAATTCTTCAACAAGTTCGTTGACAAAGGATTACTTGACCGTCTGAACCATGTATTAAATTCTGATTTTGGTCATGTAACTTATACAGAAGCAATCGAGATCCTTGAGAAAAACAATGATAAATTCGATTACAAAGTATTCTGGGGCGCAGATCTGCAGACAGAGCATGAGCGTTATCTGACAGAGGAAATCTTCAAACGTCCGGTATTCGTAACGGATTATCCGAAGGAGATTAAAGCGTTCTACATGAAACTGAACGAGGATGGCAAAACCGTTGCCGCTATGGACTGTCTAGTTCCGGGCATCGGTGAGATCATCGGCGGAAGTCAGCGTGAGGATGACTACGACAAACTGCTTGGCAGAATGAAAGAACTTGGACTGAAAGAGGAAGATTATGACTTCTATCTGGATCTGAGAAAATATGGTTCTGCAAGACATGCAGGTTTCGGACTTGGATTTGAGCGTTGCGTGATGTACCTGACAGGTATGGGCAATATCCGTGACGTAATCCCGTTCCCAAGAACAGTAAATAACTGCGAACTGTAATGAAAAATGAAAAAGGGGAGGTTTGGTGCATGCCGACCTCCCTTTCTTAGACAAAGAGGACATTTATGGCGAATTACAAAATATATATTCAATATGATGGAACCCGCTACAAAGGATGGCAGAGACAGCGCACCACGGATCAGACGATTCAGGGCAAGATTGAGGCAATTTTAACAAGACGGTATGGGCGCACCATTGAAATCGATGGTTCCGGTCGGACGGATGCAGGGGTACATGCCCGTGGACAGGTGGCAAATTTTCGGATTCCGGAGGCGTTGTGTGATGGAAAGGCACCAGAAGATGTTTGTGATGAGCTGCTGGCGCTTTTTGCAGAGTATCTGCCGGAAGACATTGCAGTGACAGAGGTGCGGGTGGCATCAGAACGGTTCCACAGCCGGTTAAACGTCGTGAAAAAGACTTATGTATACCGGATCTGGAACGCGGCATATCCAAACGTATTTGAACGGAAATACATGCTGCATGATACGCGGCACATGGATGTGGAAGCTATGCGTCAGGCAGCAGAATATCTGCTTGGAAAACATGACTTTGCGGCATTTTGCGGAAATGCGAAGATGAAGAAATCCACGGTGCGAACGATTCATGAGATTTCCATAGAAGAAATCGGCGGTGAAATCCGTTTCACTTATACCGGAAATGGATTTTTGCAAAATATGATCCGCATTGTGACCGGAACGCTGGTGGATGTGGGAACCGGAGTTTATCCGCCGGAGCATGTAGCTGAGATCCTGGAGTCAAAAGTCCGGGCAGAGGCAGGTCCGACAATGCCGGCACAGGGACTGACCTTGTGGGAAGTAGTATATTGATGCACATGAATTATGGAAAAAACAGATCCGTGCATTTTGTTGAATTACATGAAAAGTTTTACGTACATCATGAAAGTGATGGAAAAAGGAGTATACGATTGAAAGAAAAGTGGGTTGTATCAGCTAAAGGTGCTGATTTTAAAGCAATCGGTGAACATTTCGGGATTGATCCGGTGATTGCCCGGATCATGCGAAACCGCGGTCTGACGGATCTGGATGAAATGGAGTATTACTTGCATGGGGATGAAAAGGATTTGATCGATCCGCATTTGCTCAAAGATGTGGATCTGGCAGCCGAGATCATTCTGAAAAAAGTAAAAGAACAGAAGAAAATCCGAATTATTGGAGATTATGATATAGATGGCATCCAGTCCACGTACATTTTATACTGTGCGCTGAAACGGATCGGAGCAGAGGCAGATTATGTCATTCCACATCGGATCAGGGATGGTTATGGCATGAACGAGCATCTGGTCACACAGGCGGCAGAAGCCGGAATCAACACAATTTTGACCTGTGATAACGGAATCTCTGCCATTGATCAGATCCATCTGGCAAAGGAACTTGGCATGACGGTGGTGGTGACCGATCACCATGAGGTGCCTTACATAGAAGAAAATGGCGTACGCCGGGAAAAAATCAGTGAGGCGGATGCCATTGTAAATCCGAAACAGGAAGCGTGTCAGTACCCGTTTAAAAAGCTTTGTGGCGCAGCGGTGGCATGGAAGCTGGTACAGGTATTATATGAACAGGCAGGGATTCCGGTGTCAGAAGCAGATCGATTCATTGAAAATGCCGGTTTTGCGACAGTAGGCGATGTCATGGATCTGCAGGGCGAGAACCGCGTGCTGGTAAAACTGGGATTAAAAATGTTAAATCAGACACAAAATATCGGTATGAAGGCACTGATCCTGCAGAGTAATCGAAAACTGGGTGAGATCCGTTCCGGTGATATCGGATTCGGACTGGGACCATGCTTAAATGCCACCGGGCGACTGGAAACCGCGCGTATTGCCTTAAAACTGCTGCTTTGTGAGTCAGAAGCGGAAGCGGCAGTGCTGGCGCAGGAAGCGGTGGATCTGAATAACAGCCGGAAGCTGTTGACGGAGCAGGCCGTAGAAGTGGCAAAACAGATGATCGCGGATGGCGGATATGAAAACGACCGGGTGTTTGTCATCTTTTTGCCGGACTGCCATGAAAGTCTGGCAGGTATTGTAGCCGGACGAATCCGGGAGGCATACCATCGACCGACCCTGGTAATCACCCGTGGGGAAGAAGGCGCGAAAGGCTCCGGCAGATCCATCGAGGGTTATTCGATGTTTGAAGAACTGAATAAATGTGCGGATCTGCTTAGTTCGTTTGGCGGACATCCCATGGCAGCGGGATTTTCTCTGCCGGAGGAAAATATTGAGGCATTCCGCCGAAGATTGAATGAAGTGTGTACCCTGACGGAAGAAGAATTACAGGCAAAAGTTGTGATCGATGTGCCGATGCCTATCGGATATATTACATTCCCACTGATCGAGCAGTTAAAATTACTGGAACCATTCGGAAAAGGCAATGATAAACCAGTGTTTGCGGATCGAAATCTGGTGATCGAGCGGTTGAAAATTTACGGACCAACGGGACGTGTGGTACAATTAACATTACACAGTTCATCCGGAGCAAAAGTTCAGGCAGTATATTTTGGAGATCCGGACAATTTACGGTTACCTTTGGAAGAAAAATATGGTAAGGTAGTGGCAGACGATACGATGGCAAATCGTTGTGTCCACAACGCGGCACTGCATTTTACTTATTATCCTGAGATTGATACTTATTATGAGACACCGCGGGTGAAACTGAAAATAACGGGAATTTCTGCTTGATCCGTAAATATAATGATTTTGCAGAATTTTTTGCAACAGGTCTGAGAAAGAAAAAGATATCAGACTGGAACGGAGGTTCAATATGAGCAAAAAAAGAAAGGTATTACACAGAGGTTTGGCGCTGATGCTGGCAGTCGTGATGAGTCTTGGCACATGCCTGACAGCGTTTGCCAGTGAGAGTGACAGTAACAGTGATACAAAAGTAACGATCGCAGACGGTGAGACACCATATATTTCCTTTGGTGCGGATCTGCGGGCAGATGAGAAAGCAAAGGTTCTGGACTATTTTGGACTGACAGAAGCGGATCTGGAAAAATGCAATGTAAATACAGTCACAAACGCAGAAGAACATCAGTATCTGGATGCCTATGTGACCAATGATCATATCGGAAGCCGTGCATTGTCTTCTGTAGCCGTTATGGATGCGAAAAAAGGCAGCGGTATCAAAGTAACAACCAAAAATATCAATTACTGTACCGCGAGCATGTATGAAAATGCGCTGGCAACCGCAGGCGTGGAAGATGCCAATGTTGTCGTTGTGGGACCGTTTGATATGTCGGGAACCGCAGCGCTGATCGGAGCCATCAAAGCATATTCTGTTATGAGTGGAGAACAGGTAGATACTGATGTCATTGACGGAGCCGTCAACGAGATCGTCGTAACCGGTGACATTGGAAATGAGACTGGAAATACCGATGAGGTAGCGGGAATGGTTGCGTATCTGAAAGATCAGGTGGGCGGTAAAAATCTGTCTGATTCCGAGATCAAAGATGCCATTGATGAGGCTTCTGAAAAATTTAATGTCAGTCTGACACAGGATCAGATCGATCAGCTTCTGGAACTTCTGAAAAAGTTACAGGGACTGGATCTGGACTGGGGTAACCTGAAAAATCAGGCACAGAACCTGTATGGAAAATTAAAAGATATGGGACTGAATATTGATACGGCAGCGCTGACAGATCAGGCGCAGGGATTTTTTGCAAAGCTGATCGCGTTTATTAAGGGTCTGTTCCAGAGATAAGGATGGTGTTTTGCGCCGACCGGAACGGAGTGTAGAGTGCAGTGATTCTGAAAAGA
>NZ_JRFU01000176.1 GCF_003122485.1 Eubacterium ramulus | reverse complement strand
GCAGGATATGCGGGAATTTGAATTATATGGAACCGTGAAGGCAGTGGTATGTGTCTGTGATTCCATGAATTATCTTCTGGAGGAGGAAGACCTTGCAGAAGTATTTTCACTGGTGCATAATTATCTGGATCAGGACGGAATCTTTATTTTTGATATGAATACGCTGTACAAATACCGGGATCTGATCGGAGATGCGACCATCTGTGAGAACCGGGAGCATGAAAGTTTTATCTGGGAAAATTGTTTTGACGAAGAAAGCAGTATCAACGAATATGCGCTGACGCTGTTTGTCGAGCAGGAAAGTGGCTTGTATGCCCGTTATGAGGAGTTTCATTATCAGAGAGCTTATGAGTTGGAAAAGGTAGAAGAATTGATCAAGGCATCAGGTCTGGAATTACTGGCAGTCTGTGGCGAAGGAACCAAAGAGCCGCCAAAGGCAGATTGTGAGCGGGCATATTTTGTGGCAAGAAGACCACAGCCGCATATATTTTAAAAACATAATAGAAAAAGGAATGAAAAACATGGAAGATTATATTGTAAGGGCAACTGCGGCAGACAGTTCTATCCGCGCATTTGCCATGACTTCAAAAGGAATTGTAGAGGAAGCAAGACAGCGCCATCAGACAAGTCCGGTAGTGACAGCAGCACTTGGAAGACTGCTGACCGGCGGAGCTATGATGGGTGTCATGATGAAAGGGGACAAGGATCTGCTGACCGTACAGATCCAGTCTGGCGGTCCGATGAAAGGAATGACCGTTACCGCGGATTCCAAAGGACATGTCAAAGGTTATCCGGTGGTAAATGATGTTATGCTGCCGCCAAACAAACAGCACAAATTAGATGTAGGCGGAGCAGTCGGTGTCGGTATGATGCGTGTCATCAAAGATATGGGGTTAAAAGAGCCATACGTGGGAACCACCGTTTTACAGACCAGTGAGATTGCCGAAGATTTAACATACTATTTTGCCACATCGGAGCAGGTACCGTCCTCTGTGGGACTTGGCGTTCTGATGAACAAGGACAATACGGTACGTCAGGCAGGCGGTTTTATCATCCAGTTAATGCCATTTACGGATGATAAGATCATTGATGCGCTGGAGAAAAAACTTTCCGAGATCACTTCTGTTACCAATTTACTGGAAGAAGGACATACCCCGGAGAGCATGCTGGAGTACATTTTAGGCGATTTCGGTGTGGAAATTACAGAGAAAATCCCGGCATCTTTCTACTGTAACTGTTCCAAAGACCGCGTGAAAAAAGCGATCATCAGCATCGGAAAGAAAGATTTAAAAGAAATGGTGGCAGACGGCAAACCGATCGAAGTAAAATGCCATTTCTGTAATACCGCATACACATTCAGCATTGAGGAATTAAAGGAGATCTTAAAACAGTGAGACAGGGATTTATCAAAGTAGCGGCTTTGACACCGAAGGTGAAAGTTGCGGATACGACATATAACCGGGAACAGATCTGCATGCTGATCGATGAAGCACAGGAAAAAGGTGCCAAAATACTGGTATTTCCGGAGCTGTGCATTACAGGTTATACCTGCGGAGATCTGTTTTATCAGGAATTACTTTTAAGAGAAGCAAAAAAAGAGCTGCTGGCGATCGCAAAATATACCGAGCGCAAAGATTGTCTGGTGTTTGTGGGACTTCCACTGGAGCATCAGGGAAAATTGTATAACGTGGCAGCAGCTATCGCACAGGGAAAAGTACTTGGACTGGTTCCAAAGACACACATCCCGAATTATAATGAATTTTATGAGCGCAGACATTTTGTATCCGGCATGAAACAGCCGGTTCCGGTTGCATTGGACGAGGATATTATCGTGCCGATGGGCACACAGATTTTATTCCAGTGCCGTCAGATGCCTGCATTAAAAATTGCAGCAGAGATCTGTGAGGATGTCTGGGCACCAAATCCGCCGGGAGTGGATCATGCACTGGCAGGAGCAACCGTTCTGGTAAACCTGTCTGCCAGCGATGAGACAACGGGCAAAGATATTTATCGCAAGAGTCTTGTGACCGGTCAGTCCGGTCGCCTGATCTGCGGCTATATTTATTGCAGCGCGGGCGATGGAGAGTCCACACAGGATGTCGTTTATTCCGGTCATAACTTGATCGCGGAAAACGGTTCCCTGCTGGCAGAATCCAGACGTTTCTGCAATGAGAGCATTTATACAGAACTGGATATTGCACGTCTGAATGAGGAGCGTCGCCGTATGAGTACGTTCCCGGCATCCAATGAGACTTATATCAGTATTGAGTTCAGCTTAAAGGAAGAACAGACGGAACTGACCCGTTTTGTAGATCCGGCACCGTTCGTACCGGGCAATAAGGCAGACCGCGAAAAACGTTGTGAAGAAATTTTTATGATCCAGGCAATGGGATTGAAAAAACGTCTGGAGCACACCAATGCTGCCACAGCAGTGGTTGGAATTTCCGGTGGACTGGATTCTACACTGGCATTGCTTGTTATGGTAAAAGCATTTGATCTGTTGAACCGGGATCACAAAGACATTGTGGCAGTGACAATGCCTGGATTTGGAACCACAGACCGCACTTATGATAATGCCGTCAGTCTGATCAAGTCTCTGGGAGCAACTTTCCGGGAAGTCAGCATCGTAGATTCTGTCCGTACTCATTTTCGTGATATTGGTCAGGACGAGGCTGTGCATGATGTGACTTACGAAAACGGACAGGCCAGAGAACGTACACAGATTCTGATGGATATTGCAAACAAGAGTGGCGGTATGGTCATTGGAACCGGAGATATGTCAGAACTTGCTCTTGGTTGGGCGACTTATAATGGCGATCATATGTCTATGTATGGTGTCAATGCTTCTGTACCGAAAACACTGGTGCGTCATCTGGTGCGCTATTATGCGGATACCTGCGGAGACGAGACACTTCAGAAGGTACTGTATGATGTACTGGATACTCCGGTCAGCCCGGAACTTCTTCCACCGGAAGATGGCAAGATTTCCCAGAAAACAGAAGATATCGTGGGACCATATGAGTTACATGATTTCTTCCTGTATTATATTCTGAGATTTGGATGTACACCGAAGAAAATTTACCGTCTGGCAAAATATGCTTTTGACGGAACCTATGATACAGAGACAATTCAGAAATGGTTAAAAACTTTCTATCGGAGATTTTTCAGCCAGCAGTTCAAACGCTCTTGTCTGCCGGATGGACCAAAAGTCGGAACAGTTGCAGTATCCCCGCGTGGTGATCTGCGTATGCCGTCTGATGCAAGTGCAAGAATCTGGATGGAAGAATTAGATCATCTGGATGATGAGCCAAAACAGGCAGCAGGTGGATTCCTTGGCGGAAGCTGGGAGGCATTTGCGGCACAGATGAGTCGTCAGTAGAAGTAGGATAATTCAGTCTGAATATGGTTTTTATATCAGATGAGAGATGACGTCCCATCTCTATATGTGATGAGGAACAAAATTATATCAGATGGGAGATGACTCCCATCTCTATAGGTGGTGAGAAACAAG
>NZ_JRFU01000175.1 GCF_003122485.1 Eubacterium ramulus | reverse complement strand
TGCATGACGCGCACCTCGCAACAAGAATGCCGGAGCATTCTTGAATATTAATAAAAAGGGGATCAATTTAGTGAATGCAGGTTCGCCATAGCTTAAAACTATGACAAACCTGCATTTTCATGTATTATACAAAACCGATCTTCAAACTTATAATAAAGACCATCAAGTGCAACGAAAATAAAAATCATGAGTTTGGAGGAAATAACGATGAGCAATGTACAGACACCGTTTCGATATGATTATGTGGGAAGTTTCCTGCGTCCGGAAAAATTAAAACAGGCGAGAAGACAGTTTGATGAGGGAAAAATCCCATATGCAGAGTTGAAAGTAGTAGAGGATGAAGCTATCACAGAACTGATCGGGAAGATCAAAGAGCTTGGCTATCATGTGATCACAGACGGAGAGTTCCGCCGTGCAACCTGGCATCTGGATTTTATGTGGGGATTTGACGGAATCGGACATGTACCGACCAAAACCGGTCTGCCATTCCACGGAGAGTCGGCGATGATCGATGATACCTACCTCACTGGAAAAGTTGGTTTATCCGGTGAACATCCATTTGTAGACCATTTCCGTTTTGTAAAACAGTTTGAGGATGAGAAGACAATTGCAAAACAGACCATTCCGTCTCCGGCACAGTTTTTGGCACAGTTTACCATGCCGTTTAACCGTGAGGAGACAGAGAAATATTATGATTCAGACGAAGAACTGGTAAATGATATCGTTGCAGGTTATGGCAAAGTGATCGATGATCTGTATGCAGCAGGCTGCCGCAATGTGCAGCTGGATGATTGTACCTGGGGGATGTTTGCAGATAAGACAGGTCATTTAATGTATGGCACGACACAGGAAGGATTGAAAGAAATCCAGAAAGTGTACAAAGACATCAATAACCGTGTCATTGCAAATGCACCGAAAGATCTTGTAATCAATACGCACGTATGCCGCGGCAATTTCCACTCCACCTATGCAAGCAGCGGCGCTTATGATCCGGTGGCAGAAATCCTTTTTGGTGAGGAAAATGCAAATGCCTATTATCTGGAGTTTGATGATGAGCGTTCCGGCGGTTTTGCACCGTTAGCAAAAGTATCCGGTGTGAAAAAAGTGGTTCTTGGACTGATTACTACAAAATCACCGAAACTTGAGTGCAAAGAAGAAGTTATTGACCGAATCTATGAGGCGGCAAAATACATTCCGCTGGAGAGATTGTATCTGAGTCCGCAGTGCGGATTTGCTTCCTGTGAGATTGGTAATAAACTGACAGAAGAAGAACAGTGGGCGAAATTGAAATTAGTAAAAGAGATCGCAGAAGAAGTCTGGGGCTAAGAAGAAAGTAAAAAAGTGATTTGATATATCAGATGGGAGCCAATCCCCCATCTGATATAGCCTCCGGCAGGA
>NZ_JRFU01000174.1 GCF_003122485.1 Eubacterium ramulus | reverse complement strand
TTATTGCTTTTCGCAATTGAAGCAGGGGACTTCCTTGATTTGGTTAAAATCTTTATCCGAAACATCCCACATACTGCCCTCGTCCAGTCCCTGTTCGGTGAGCCATTCGTCTTCGACCTCCAGTCGACGTGTCTCACCCTTTTCATTTTCTAATATAACTAGACATTTTAATTTTTCTCCCGGCAACCGTTCTTCACAGCCAAAGTCCGCCTCTGCGATCTGTTTGATTTTCCACATACAAATGCTCCTTATTGTCTCTTATAAAATCATACATTCAAAAATTTCATCCGCATTACACTATATTCGTTCCAAGTAAGGACATAATTTCCGCTATAATCACGCAGCACAATTCCCGTTACAACCGCATACCGCATTTCGGGCAAAACACAAAGTCTTCAGTTGTCTCATACCCACAATTCGTGCAACGCTTATAACCACCATAGTGATACCCCGATCTACCATTTTCAACTTTTTGCAAATGTTCCGGTAAGATCCGCACATCTTCGCCACGCTCGATTCTTCGACCGATTTCCCTATCCAATTCATACAGGGTGTGACAACAACTGGTCTGCACATAATAGTGTCTGTTCCATTTGAAACACGGAATAAAAAACAGTGACAATACGGTGTATGTCATAAATACCTGAAACCGTCCGTATCGTCCACACACACTACAGATTTCGGTCTGATTATAATCCAGATTTTTTCTTCCGTCCGTGATTCCCATCATAAAAAACATTTCTCAATCTCCTACTTTAAATCCACTCGTAGTCGCCGCCAGTTACTGCTAATGAAAGTAACGCATCCATACGCTCCACATTTTCTGCACCTTCTACTACTTCCAGCAGTTTTGCCGTCTCTTTTGCCACCGGCATTTCTTCATCCGGTCCGATCTCCATATCCGGTTCTTCTCCACAATACGGGCACACCAGCTTTGGTCCGATCTTCAGAGATAAAAATCTGTTTGCGCATTCTTCACATTCATAAAATCCGCACATTTCTGTGCCATCTGGTACATAATACATTCCATTCAACCTCTATTCTTACTATCTTATTTCTGCCGGGCAGATATATTCGCGGCAAAGTTTTGTCCATTTGCAACTATTCTATCACACCAGACTTTTTATAGCAAAAAATTTATGGCACATACAAGTAATGAATGTTATAATAATCTATATTTTAGATCATTTAATCTAATTTCGATTAGTTTTTATTCAGGCTTTCGATACATAGATTCGAAAACTTGATTCAAAATATTTTATACTTTTTCGAACTTTTAAAGGGGGTTTTATAATATGTCTCTGCAATCCCGCGCAGTTACAATGACAAAACAAATGATTCAGATTGAAAGTACCGATCCGGGTACTTATGAAAATGCGATGGCAGACTGGATCACCACACAGCTTGCGCCATATCCCAATGTCCGATTATCCCGTCAGGAAGTACTTCCCGGTCGCCCAAATCTCATAGCTGAGCTGACCGGTGATCCATCTCTGCCTGCACTGGTGATGATCTGTCACATGGATACGGTTGTCGTAGGCGATGGATGGACGCTGCCACCTTTTGATGCCATTGAAAAAGATGGAAAAATTTATGGGCGTGGCGCCTGTGACATGAAATCCGGTCTTGCCTGTTGCCTTTCTGCATTTCAATATGCCGCAGAAACACTTCAAACATCCGGTAAAACACCAAAGCAGACGCTAAAACTAATCTGTTCCATGGACGAAGAGGATTTCATGCGTGGTTCCGAAGCGTGTATACAAGCTGGCTGGGTTACAGACCACGACTGGGTGATTGATGCTGAACCGACCAATGGACAGATTCAGATGGCACACAAAGGCCGCACCTGGTATGAAATTGATGTGCAGGGACACACTGCCCATGCAAGCACGCCATGGAAAGGTGCCGATGCCATTGCCGCCATGGCAGAGATTATTCGTGAAATCCGACATGCGATTCTGTACGCACCGGTTCACCCTGATATGGGAAGTTCCACGGTCACTTTCGGGCAGATCACCGGCGGTTATCGTCCCTATGTTGTGCCAGATCACTGTAAAGTCTGGATTGACATGCGTCTGGTTCCACCCTTGAATACAGAAAAAACAAATGCCATCGTGGAAGCTGCCATTGAACACGCGGAACAGTCTGTCAGTGGGATTTCCGCAACCTATAAAATCACCGGCGACCGACCACCGATTGAACAGAATCCGACTTCTCCGCTTCTGGAAAATTTAAAACTGTCCTGTCAGGAAGTCACTGGAGAAGTTCCACAGGTCAGCTGTTTTACCGGTTACACAGATACTGCTGTCATTGCCGGACAACTCCACAACCGTAACTGTATGTCCTATGGTCCGGGTTGTCTCGAAGCAGCTCACCAACCGGATGAATGGGTTGTCATTGATGATATTTTACGCTGTGAACAGGTATATCAGCAGCTTGTAAAAAGCACAATTTAATAACAGGTATACCAGCAGCTTGTAAAAACACGATTTTATAAAGTCAATTTAGGGCATACAAAAAATGTATCTTTTTCAAAAAGTTTTCTATATAGAAAATAATCCAAGTTCTCTCTATAAAATAACAAACCTCAGATATCACGCCTTCTTTTTTCGTAATATCTGAGGTTATATATTGCTTTTATCCAAGAATGTTCTCAGCACTTTTACTGTAACATGCACAGCATACAGCATTTAATCCAATTTTTCTTTGTATCTCTGCAAATCTGACTTTCAGTTCATGTAAATTTAATCTGACTCTGTTACTGTTCTTTTCTCAGCAATTTTGTAATCGTCTGGATCATCGTTTTCATATTCAGCGGTTTTGTCAGATGTGCATTCATGCCTGCCTCCTGACTTTTCTTTCTGTCTTCCATGAAAGCATTTGCTGTCAGGGCAATGATCGGCACAGTTTCCGCATCCGGTCGCTCCAGTGCGCGAATTGCCTTCGCTGCTTCCATACCATTCATAACCGGCATCATAATATCCATCAAAATGACATCAAAACTTTCCTGCGGATATGTCGCAAACACATCAACTGCTTCCTGACCGTTATGTGCACAGGTTACTTTTGCTCCCTGTTCCTGAAGCAGTTCTGCAATGATCTCAATATTCAGGGCATTATCCTCAACAAGTAAAATATTTACTCCCTGAATCCCTGTTTCCGCATTTATCTCCGTCCTGTCGCTGACTTCTTCTTTCGGTGCAATTTCAAACGGCAGTATTACACGGAAAGTCGATTCTTCCTCCACTTTACTGGTTACTTCAATAGTTCCACCCATTTTGTCCACTAGCGATTTTACAATCGCCATGCCAAGCCCGGTTCCATGGTAAACGCTTCGCGCATCTACTTTTTCCTGTGCGAAAGGATCAAACAAATGCTTCAGAAATTCTGGTTTCATACCAATACCGGTATCCTGAATCGTGCAGCTGTACCAGATCCGATTTCCTTCCTGCTTTTCTGTTTCCATTTTGCATGAAATCGTTCCACCCGGTCGATTATATTTCACCGCATTATTCAAAATATTTACAAATATCTGCCGCACATGTAGCGGACTTCCGTATACGTATGGATGCAGTATATTCATGCTGCAATCCGAATGCTGCAAAGTGATACCTGTCTCCTTTGCATGAATCTCCGTCAGTGCCAGAATATCACCTGCCAGTTCGCACAGGTCAAATGCTTCATGTGTAAACTCCACTTTATCATCTTCCAGCTTGCTCATATTCAAAACATCGTTGATCAGTGATAACAGATGATTTGCTGCAACTCTTGCATTTTTCCGGTACTGTAGCAATAATTCCTGATTTTGCAGATTACCGTCTTCCAGATCCAGATAGCCGATAATACCATTTAACGGCGTGCGGATATCATGGGACATTCTGGAAAGGAATTATCCTTTGGCAGCTTTGATATACCGCCCTTCCTCTGCATCTTCAACACTTCCCAAGGTACCATCATTCCAGGAATCCAGCAAAACATCTCCGGTGCCACGCTCAAACAGCATAATATCCGGTTTCAGATTATAGGATACCGACAAAAAATTATCCGCGAATGCCGCCAGATCAATGACGGAAGATAAAATACCAATACAAGTTCCATTTTCATCAAAAATACTGTTTGACAGCATAATGATCTGTGTCTCCTGATCAACCAATGTCGTTCTGCGCTCAGAAACAGTAAAATTTTTACTTACCCGGTCCTCAAACGAATACAATGGTCCCAGTTCCGTCACCTCACCGGTACTTTTGATCACAGTTTCATCCGGCAGACATACTTCCCAATGTGCATAACTCTGGTTGGCGCTGGATGCCTTCAAAATTTCTATGATCTGATCATGGTTCGCATCCGGTTGTTTCAGCCAATCTTTCAGCAGATAGGATGCCGACTCCAGATGCTCCTGCTCATTTTTCATCTCATTTGTGATCATCTGCCCAATCTGTTCTCTGGAATCATTCAAAATGCTGAAACACTGTTGGATCGCATTCTTCTGTACAAAGGTCGTGTACTTAAAAAGAACACATGTGATCAGAAGAATCAGAACTGCCGCCATTTCAATATAAAAATATTTTTTCTTATGCAGTCTTTTTTCATGATTATCCTATTTCACATGCGTTTACAGTTTATTGTTATATCATGTGCAAATTCAGCACATGATTCAATTCGATGTTGTCAATCATACCAGTATGTTGACTCGTCTGCGCTTATTATATTTTAACATTTATGATCATAGTATGCAATTGTCTCTGACAACAATCCCTGACATCCTTCTAAAACATCATCATATGTTTCATCAAAATTTCCTGTATACCACGGATCTGCAATATCACCCTTGCGATCTGTAAAATCCAGTAAAAGATGTACTTTGTGATCCGGATCACCATGGACAAATCGTTCCATATTGCGTAAATTGTATCGTTCCATGGCAATGATGTAATCGTAATAACGATAGTCCGCACTGGTCATCTGAACCGCATATTTCCCATCTACAGAAATGCCGTATTGTTTTAATTTATTGCGGGTTCCACGGTGTACCGGGTTGCCGATTTCTTCTCTGCTGGTTGCCGCAGAGGCAATTTCAAACTGGTCTGCAAGACCGGCTTTTTTTACTAGGTCTTTCATTACAAATTCTGCCATGGGAGAACGGCAGATGTTGCCGTGGCAAATGAATAGTATTTTTATCATTGTTGCATAACCTCGCATTTCTTAGTTTTTCTTGGTTTTTCGGGCTTTGTAAGCCTTTGTGAATTTTTCTTTTCTGGCATAACCTGGTTTATTTTCTCATAATATCGTCCGCAAAAGGTGTAAAATAAGGTGTATGTTTTTCCATTTTACACCTTGCTATTTTCAATTAAAAATCGTAATTGCACAACCTGAATCCGGGCAACTTCTTCCCTGGCATCCTCAAGATTTACGTGCGTATATGTATTCAGCGTTACGCTGATGTCTGAGTGGCCCATCAAATATTGCAATGCTTTTGGATTCATTCCGGATTTTGCCATATTTGAGCAATAGGTATGCCGACATACATGAGGGGTGATGACAGGCATCTGTACTTTGTAAGTATTATTATACTTCTGAATGATGTGTTGAAAATAATGCTCCCAGTGCAGGGAATAACAGATACTTTCATTTTTATCAAAGTATAAGAATCCACTTTTTCCATCTACCATAGGTTCTGCTTTGGGCGGGTTTCGTTTTTCTATAATTTTCCGAAAACATTCCTCTACATCTGCAGTCATAGGTATCTTTCTTGTTCCGCTGGTTGTTTTAGTCTCTTGAATATAATATCCGATTTTTGATTTTTTCTGCAATTGATGATCGATGTTGATCGTATGCTCCTTGAAATCAATATCAGAAATCGTCAAACCACAAAATTCCGAGATGCGAAGGCCTGTTTTAAATAATATGTAAATTCCTTCATAATACCTGCAAAAATGAGGGTCTTCCTTCACAAACCGTAGGAACTTTCGTTCCTCAGCCCTGCTGATTGCCTCTCTTGTCACACTGTCATTCACAACCACTTCCATTAGCTGAAACTGAAATGGATTTTTCCTGATCAGGTCATCATCCACTGCCAACTGAAATGCCGGACGAAGAACTCCTCGGATTGAATGGATGGAACTATAGCTTTTCTTTTCTACCTGCTGAAGATGTATCAGCCAACATTTTGCATCCGAAATCCGAACCGTATCAATCCTTCTTTTTCCAAATGGATCTTTCTTCAATAAATTGATAACTGTTCCGTATCCTGCAACTGTAGTAGGTCTGACACCGGTTTTTGTTGATGTATATTTTTCAACCAGTTCCAGTACCGTCATATTTCCGCCATTTGTTGCAATCTGTTCAAAATGATCTGCCTGGATTTTCTTCTCCATCTCCCGAAGCGATAAAGCCCGGCACTTTCCTTTCGGAGTTGCATCGTTATGGTCTAAGCGCCAGCTATATACGCAGCGCTCCTTTCCCATCTCATCGACATACTTAAATCTATATCTGCCATCAGATAACTGTATTTCTCCATTGTGTAATATACGTCCTCTATGATCTCTCCTTTTTTCACTCATAATATTTCGTCTCCTTCATTAAATGCTCATTTAACTTGGAAGACCGTCTCGGTTTATTCATTATACCACAAGACCTTCTCTTCGCTAAGATAAAATGAACATTATTTTCATTACCATTTCTTCTATTCTGTCACTTAAACTGTACTGGCTGTGTCCAGATAATCTTCAAATAATTTTCTTTTGAACCGGATATGCGAACCAACTTCCAAAATAAAATCTGCTCCTTCATTTTCACCTGCGATTTGTCTCAATCTCTTTTCTCCAATTCCGTAATATTCTGCTGCTTCGGAAACATTTAAAGAATATTTCTTCCAAACAGGTATTGTTTTTTCTGTATGATTCATTCGCATTCCTCCTTCCCTCTGTTTGTGTTCAACAGCGTTTTCGCTTTCTCCATTTTCATACTTGCAATCGCTTCTCGTTTGCTTGTGCCTCCAACATACACGGGTGTACACATTTCTAAAATACGGTCATAGATACGCCTTTTATCCAACATGGTCTCGCTTTTTATTTCTTTCAGCGGAAGATTCGTTGTGATGATCAAAGGTCGTCCCGAACGGATCCTGCGGTCTATGACACTAAAAATAATTCCTAACGCATATTCTGAATTTCGTTCCACTCCAAGATCATCAATAATCAAAAGCTGATAAGACGCCAATGCATTGATATATTCCGTTTTGTCTGCCAGTGGAAATATATCATCAATAATGGTATTGAAATTTGTCATCTTTACCATTACTTCTTGCTTAAGAAGTTCATTGGCAATGCACCCCGCAATAAAACTTTTCCCGGTACCAACCGGTCCCCAGAACAAACAGCCTATATGATTTCTTTTCATTTCCTCCCAGTTATCAACATATTTTTTTGCTCTATGCATTACCGTATCTGACATATCTGCATTCTCAAATGTCCACTCTTCCATTCTGCTCTCGTCAAAACAGATGCTCGTATTTCTGCTGACTAATTCCCGGTGCTCTTTGTCTTTAAAATATTTTTGTTCTTCTTCATACGCTTTTCTGTCACAGGCACATTGCCTGGAATGTTTCTTCATCCCCATAAATCCACCCTCAGGAAAAAATGCTTCTTTCGCTTCCCCACAGACTTTACAGTATTGCAAACCATCACTGCCTACACATACAGTATCTTCTTCTCTCATCACAAACTCTCTCCTTCCCCATAGCAATAATTTACTTCATGATATTTATTTCTTTTATATTTCTCAGTTACTTTACTAGGTGCCACATTTCCGACTCCTGCACAGCCATTTTTACGACCAGATGAAGGTTGCTTTTCCGACTCTGTTGCAACCATCTTTTCAACCGCCTTATTCTCAACCAGCTGTAAACCAATCTCATCAGATGGAATTTTTACATATAAATGATTGGGTTTTGAAAAACCACCAGATCTGCGAACCAATAGTCCCACATCATCTAATTCCTTCAATGCTGTTTTTACAGAAGATTTACATTTGCCGATTTGAGCAGACAATTCCTCTATCGGAAAAATCAGATAAACATTTCCATACTTGTCTATCCAGCTATTCTTTCTCGATATCCGTGCCCGGTCATACAAAATCATATAAAGAAATTTTGCAGTTTGGGAAATGCGCAGTTTGAGCAAAAACTTCGGAAACTGGAAGTACTGAAGCATCTGCTCTGACTCCTTCATGTATTCATATTTCATTCTTTTCTCGCCTCGTTTCTGTTTCTAATTGTTGTAAAAATCATTTTTATACCGGCTCAAAAATGTCCTTACACATATTCAAAAGATGAAGGGCATAAATACAGGTTCTTGATAAAAATTTTTTAAATTTTTCCTGTCCAAAATACCCTTACATAAAACGAAACGCTGAGAGGCATTTTTACAGCCCCCTAATGAAATTTTTTTAATTTTTTTGATTAATTGAATATTTGAAAACAAAAAAACACTCACCTATTCCAGGTGAATGCCTTATCAAAATTTCCTTATTTTGTTGTCTATGACGCTTATTCAGATATGCCTGCATATCTGCTAAAATGTAATTGCCAGCAATTATATTTTCACGTGGGTATGGGGACGTAATCCCCATCAAGTCTGCCACTCGTAAGTAATACAATATTGTCAAAATGACAATACTGTAATACACGGGTGGATCTTGCTCTGGTTGTAACGTATGAATTCATACAATAATAGGCCCAAATGGGCACTTTCACCATTTGAGCCTATATATTATATATGTCTTTCAAATGATAGCTTAAAAAATAGCTGTCTAGACGGTATGTTTTTAACGTAGAATTGATTTTATGGAAGACAAGGCATGGAATGCTTTGTACCTTTAATGGAAAAATTTAATGATATTTACCATGTACAAAAAAGAAACGGCAGATAAAAAACATCACACGAATCCTTATCGTGCTGTAAACTATATAAGAGATGAGAACGGAAATCCTATATGCCCTAATGGACGTAAATTTCTTTTCAAACGAAAACAACATGTAAGATATAAAAAATATGGACGTACAGAAGAAATCTATCCAAGCTTATTAAGTGTACCCTTTTTACATAAAACAGTGACGATTTTCAAAAAACATATATTAATGTAAAGAAACGCCAGAACCAGCATTTGTCGGAACTAGCGTTTCTTTAGCAGAGACTTATTTTACAGCCCCGTTTTTTGCTTATATTATTTTCCTCCGTTGGATTTCAATTTTGGAAAGAAGATGACTATCTTAAAGCCCTTTTCCCACGGGGAAGCAGCTTCCAGACGAAGGTTTAGATCGTCAGCCATCTTCTTAACCAGGTAAAGCCCTATACCGGTAGCTTTCTTTCTGCTGTCAGTAGAATCCCCGGTAAAGCCCTTTTGAAAAATATACGGCAGATCATATTTTTTTACACCGATGCCATTATCCTCAACTGAAAGGACATCTGCGATCTCCGAATGTATCATAGAGATTGTTAGCATGGGACTATCGCTGCTATATTTTATGGCATTGCTCACGATCTGTCCCAACATAAACTGAAGCCCTCTACGGTCTGTATAGACTGTTTCAGATTGCAGTTTATTGATAATTACAAACTGCTTTTCTTCCAGAAGTGGGGCATAGTCCTCCAGAACTTCCCCCAAGCAGTCATTCAAATTGATATCCTTAAACTGATAATCCTTTGTACTGCTCTTTAACCGGGCATAGTATAACATCTGAGTGACATCCTCCTGAAGCTGACTGCGGACATAATCCAGTTTTGCTTGCAGGGGAGGAGACATTTCGTTGCTCCGATTATCCAGGAGCATGGTCAACAACGATAGGGGCGTTTTCGCTTCATGTGCCCAGCCCTCCACATATTCTTCATAGTCCTGTAGGGCATCTGCCATACTGTTACTCTCAGTTTTGTGTTCCTGTAAAACTGATGCCAGAAGCCGGATAGATTCTCCTTCTTCCCGGCTGATGGCACTGAGCAGCCGTTCCTCGTTGCAGATGGCAGGATCACTGAGGAAATCCCGGAACAGCTCTCGGCGGGTGGTCTCCCGCTTGTTTAGTACAAACAGAATTGCTGAAAACAAAAGGAGGCTTGTCAGAACTACTAACCCACTCAAGGTTTGAAATGCCTGAATGTCAGAAATCCAAAGAATGATAGCACAAAAGCAATCCACGCCCAACAGCAACAGCAGCCAGGGGTAGTACCGTTCTATCATGCGCCAAAGCCGCTTCATGGAGCCACCCCCGTTTCCAGACGATAGCCCATCCCACGAACCGCAACGATTCGCTGCTTCATCTCAAGACCGGACATCGTCTTTTTCAGCCTGGTCAGATTAACCTGCAAGGCATTTTCGTCTATGTATTCCGTGGTTCCCCATAGTGCTATGCAAAGTTGCTCCGTCGTGACCAGAGCATCGCCGCCGGACAAAAGAGCAACCAACAGTTTTCCCTGATTTTTTGGAAGCACGACAGAGGTATTATGAATATAAAGCGTGTAGGTCTGCTGGTCTAACAGGAAATCTGGTCCCTCTATGAGATTGGTACGGCCTTCATACCTTTTGAGAATATTGGATACCCTGGCAAGAAGTCGATCTTTTCTGCACGGCTTCGTCAAATATTCATCAGCACCCAAGTGGAACGCTTGCAGTTCATCCTTTACCTGATCTCTGGAAGTCAGTATCAGGACGGGGATAGCGGTTTTATTCTTTAGTTCCTGGCAGATTTGAAAGCCACTGATCTCCGGCAAATTCAGGTCTAAGATCACAAGGTCAGGACGGAGGGCTGCCAGGAGCCGAGCGGCATCTTCCAACTCGGTGATTGCCTCCGCAAGATACCCGTCCTTTTGAAGCATATTGCAGAGTTCTTCCCGCATATAGACTTCATCTTCTACAACAGCAATTCTTTTCACGGCAGCACCTCCTTCCAAATTATTCTTCTCTCTGTGGCTGCATCAGTGTCAGCAAATACCGATCACTGGAGCGCTTGACCACTCTCATATAAATATATTCTATCACGCAAAGCAGCAAAATCATAGCAGCAGATACAAACATCATTTCAGCCACTGTCCCACGGGTTCGGGACGAGAGTATCCCTGTAAATAACGCCCTGACTCCAAACAAACTGCTGACAGCCGCAACCAATACAGGAAGTCCCATAAACCAGGTAATTTGCTTTCCAGCAGACTGGCAAAGGGTTTCGTAAGTAGCTCCCAGGCGGATCAGAGTCTGGTATCTGCGCCCGGTTCTCTGCTGACTCATCAGGAACTGAACACCCACGATGGTGTTGGCAACTACCAGGAAAACAATCGCAAGATAGAGGGTAATATAACTGGATGCTATGGTGTAGAAAAGCTGACGACCCATATTCTGAAGATAGCTTTCATATTCAATGTCAGTTTCGTCCAGCTTCTCGTTCAAATCCAAATATGCAGTCATAAGGCTATTTCCATTCAGAGCTTGCTCACTGAGCACCGCATTGACATGGGTATCATACATTCCCTGACTATAATATAGGAATGCTTCATCCGGAAGAATCAATGCAAAGGACAAGGTTATAGAACGGTCCGTGACCAAATTCACAGACTGAACCTCTCCTGTAAGATGAATCGGACTACCATCCAGTTCCACCTTGGGATGCCCGGCCAATACTTGGTTCAGCATTGCGGTACGGCTTACCGTAGTAAACTCTGTATCAATATAGACAGCGGCCTCCTTTTCGCCTAATTGGAGAGCCGGATTGCCGGACAATTCCAACAAACGATTATAGTCCGATAAACAAATCAAATATGGGTATGTGGCATAACCAAGATTGTTCAGAAGGACATCCCGGTCTTCCGACTGGGGCAGGCTCCGAAGAGAGTCCATAACAGCGTCCATGCTGTAGGCATTATCATAATCTTCTGTGGTGCGAATACGCCCAACCCTCATTTCAAAAAGCTCTGAAAATTGATTTTCCAAACTGTTTTCTTTCAGGACTGCCTTTATATTCGGAAGAACCTGCGATGAATCTTCTGCAGTATGATCTTCAAAAGTATAGTCGATTACATGGCCAGAAGACAGGTTATTCGTTCCTGCAATTCCTACGCCCGCACCAAAACAACACAGCGCCGCCAGAATCAGCAGGGAGCTGATGGCCATGGAGTTTGACTGATGAATGACATTCTCCTGAATCTGCCGGAAGGTAAATACATGAAGCTGCTTATTTCCTTTTCCTTTCTTAACAATCAAAGCAATCAGTGCACGCATCCCATAGAAAAGCAGCATCGTACCAACTATGCCCAACAGCAAAGTCAGTCCCATCATACTTACCTTTGTCCATGCAATTCCCTGAATCGCCATGTAGTAAGCCACTGCCAACATCACACTTCCGCATATAGCAGCCAGTCCATAGATAACAGATGGCATTTGCTTTTTGGGGCGGTTCGTTGGCTGGGATAGCAAAGTACCGATCTCCTGGCGGCTGATTCGTCCACTCAAAATCAGAAGTGCCGTCAGCTTAATTGCCAGAAATCCTGCCAGCGTCCATTCAATCGCAAACCAGGATAAAGAAAACTGATGACCGATGATCCCCATGCCTACCAGCTTGGCGGTGACAAGACTGACAATTTCTGAAAGCACCACAGCCACAGGTAATCCTATGAGCATGGCAAGAATACTGGTCAGGAAATCTTCCGCCAGAAGCATACCAAACAGTTTACTTCTACGCATCCCCAACATTAGATAAACACCAAACTCATGCCGTCTGCGCTCGAACTGATACTTGCAGGCAAAATAGATCAAAAAGAACAGAATACCGAGGGTCATCCCATAAAACGCAGGAATCAGAAGCAGGAGTTTGTCAACTGCGTCACTCTCCATTTTCTGCAAAAAGAGCATCACATCTTGAGTGGAGATGGAAAGAATCATGTAAAATGCAACAATAGAAATCACCAGGGAGCTGAAAAACAGACCGTTTTCCTTTCGGCTGCGGCGACTGTTCCGAAGAATGAGATTAGAGAACATTTGCGCTGCCCCCTCCCAGTTGCGCCATCACCTTCAGGATGCGCCCGTAGAACTCCTGCTGGCTTTCGTCTCCACGCCGAAGCTCATGAAAGATCACGCCATCCTGGATGAACAGGATGCGCTTACAGAAGCTGGCGGCATTGGAATCATGGGTTACCATCAGGATCGTAGCTTGTTCGTCACGATTCAGGCCGGACAGCTTCTCCATAAGACTTCTTGCGTTCTTAGAATCCAGCGCACCCGTCGGTTCATCGGCAAGGATCATTTGGGGATGTAAGATCAGAGCCCTTGCTGCCGCAACACGCTGACGCTGGCCACCGGACATCTTGGACGGAAACTTATCCAGAACATCAGAAATTTCCAGATAGTCAGCCAACTGCTTCAGCCGCTGGCTGCTTTCTGTTTCGGCTACCCCATGCAAGGAAGTCGGGAGCAGGATATTTTCCCTGCCAGTCAGGTTGTCCAGCAATTCAAAGTTCTGGAATAGATAACCAACTTTTTTGCCACGGTACTCGGCAAGAGCCTTTTCCTTGAGGGATTGCAGAGTATCTCCCTCCACCTGAATGCTTCCACCTGTAGGCTGAATCACAGTTGCAATACAGTTGAGAAGCGTGGATTTGCCGGAACCACTGCTTCCCATAATACCGAGAAACTCTCCCGGCATGACCTGAAAAGTGATTCCGTTCAGTGCTCTCGTCTGGTTTGGCAACGTCCCATAGACTTTGGTAAGATTTTCAATATTCAAAATTGGTTTCATGTGAATGCCTCCTATCCATTTCTGGGTAAATGATAGCACAGAAGCACAATAAATAACACTTACAGTCGCTGTAAGGATTCTGTTCCTGTTTTCAGAACAAGAATGACGCATCAAGCGGAATAAGTATATGTTTTGTAAAAACGTCGGGTGACAATGAAAAAATATGCTGGACTACCGGATTGGCTAACTTGCATTTCTTTGTCAATTCTGGTAACCGCTTCAAACATGGAAGTTTCTGTTCTTACTTTTATTATACTCAATCAATAAAATCAACACGGTTCAGCAAATTTTAATTATTTCCAATATGACAAAATTGCTTCCTGTTATATTTATCTATTTCTTTATTTCTCTATTATTCCGATCCGGTCTTCCAAAGGTATAAATAAGGTGTAAATTCTACGTTTCCATCCAAGAAACCCAATAAAGTCAAGGCTTTTTCCCCCGTTCCTTAAACACTGCCGTGGCAAATAAATAGTACTTTAATCATCTTTTCATATCTCCATTTAAGTCTTGTATTTCTTCTCAAACGCTTGATATTTCAGGGTTTTCCGACTTTTGAGTTTTCCTTTCTTTTCAAGGTATCTTCTCAAATCTTCTCGTATTTTCTTATATTTTTCCCTGCAATCTTGGTAAATCCGTTGGTAAAGCAAGCGTCCTTACCAACGGGCTTTTTTAACTATTCGCTATCCGATATACTTCTTCCTTTGCATCATCAAAATTCACATGGGTGTAAGTGTTCAAGGTTACACTGATGTCTGCGTGACCCATGATATACTGCAAGGTTTTCGGATTCATACCGGATTTTGCCATATTAGAGCAAAAGGTGTGCCTGCATACATGAGGGGTAACTTTCGGCATCTGGATGCGATAAATTTTATTATATTTCTGAATAATATGCTCCAGATACTTTTCCCAGTGAAGGGCAACCATCGGCATATCGTTTTTATCCAGAAACAAAAATCCTGCATATCCTTCCACCATCGGTTCAACTTTTGGTGTCTTGCGGTTGGCAATGATTCTGCGAAAACACGCTGCGACAGCTTCCGTCATCGGCACATAGCGGATGCCTTTGTCAGTTTTTGGTTCTTCAATTACATACTGCATCTGTGCAGTACGCTGTAACTGATGGTCTACCTTGATACGCATTTCTCCAAACTCGATTTCTGAAACCGTCAGCCCACAGAACTCTGAGATACGAAGCCCTGTGTGAAAAAGAATATAGATTGCATCATAGTATCTGCTAAAATGTTTATCTTCCTGAATAAACTTTAGCAAATCTCTCTGCTGCTTTCGGGTAATCGCTTCTCTGGTAACAGAATCATTGACAATGACGGATGCAAGCTCAAATTCAAATGGGTTTTTACGAAGCAAATCATCGTCTACCGCCATCTGAAATGCTGGTCTGAGGACTCCCCGGATAGAATGAATGGAACTGTATCCCCGCCCATCAATTTGTTGGAGCTTAATCAACCATGCCTTTGCGTCTGACAAACGCACCTTATCAATTCGCAGATTCCCAAAACTCTCTTTTTTCAGCATATTGATGACCGTTTTATATCCGGCAACCGTATTGTGACGAACTCCTGTTTTCAATGAAACGTACTTTTCTACCAGTTCCAAAACAGTATAGTTGCCACCGTTGGTTACGATACGGTCAAACAAATCCGCTTCAATCTGTTTTTCTTTCTCACGCAGGGAAGGCTCCCGCTTCTTCCCTTTTGGCATTGGGTCATTCTTGTCCAAACGCCAACTGTATACATTTTTCTCTTTTCCGTCCTCATCAATATAGCGGAACCGATACCTCCCATCTTTACGCTGGTACTCGCCCTCTCGCAAAATCCGATTACGGTTATCTCGTCTTTTCTCACTCATCGTGAACTCTCCTTTCAAAAAAGAGAGCCAGACTTGCACTCTTATCATAGCACAAATCCAGCTCTCCGCATAGTTATATCATGTGAAATCGGTAAATCTGTCAGCTCTGTTTACACAGCAGTAGCCTGATCCAGATACCGTTCAAATTTCTCACGCTTAATGAGGGCACGATTGCCGTTCATCACATAAAAATCCTCATTGGGATGTGTGTCAATAAGCGTTCTCAGTTTTCCTTCGCCGATATGATAATATCTGGCTGCTTCCTCAATGGTAAGCGTATATCTACGCCACACCGGAATATCTGAGTAATTATTTCCTTCCATGTTCATCTTATTATTTGCCATAGGCAGTTATCCTCCATACATGAAAACAGCCAGACAGAGGGTGTCGGCAACGAAGTCCGGCAACGGGCTTCAAAAGACCTTGCAAACAATCTCAATCTGGCGATGGTTACTATTTATACTTTTCTTTTATTTTTCTGTTGTTTTGGTTGTTATAAAGGAGAAAAGCCCGGAAATAAGGGATTTTCCCCGGCAACCGGCTCGGCAACGGGATAGCAACAGGGGGTGCAACGGGCTGTCCTTTTCAGAAGGGAAGCTCCATCTGTTCTGTGACCTCCACAAAACCGTCCATCGTTTTTTCAGACGGATTGCCGGATTCCGTTGCCGGGTTTTCACGCTCCCAGCCCTTTTGTCTGCCGTATTCGGAAAACATTCTTGGGTTCGGGAAGTACCGCCATCCGGTAATGCACTGGTTCATTATCTCGTTGATTTCCCGGATTTCCCATTGCTTCGGCTCGTCAAAGGTATGGTTCAAGGCTTCCTTGTAAAGCTGCTTGGAGCAGACCATGCTCCCGGTGTACTTATCAAGGTATGCCTGTATCATCCCGGCTTTGGTGTCCTCTGGCATGAAATCCCGCTGGTGTTCCTTGAGATACCGCTGCACGGCGGGGCTGAACGCCAGCTTGAATCTGCCACTTTTATAAATCTCCATTGCTTCCGCCCACATCTGCCCGATATAGGCTCTGGAAGCGGCTTCGTCCTCCAGAATGTGAACCTCGGCTTGCTCCGGGTACACCATGACCGGGATAAAGCGGCGGTTACCGGAACGGTCAAGGGGCAGGAAGTCAAGGGCATTGGAAGTGCCGCCAAACACGCACTGACGGGGGCGGTCTGCCGGATGGGTTTCATAGGGTATCTTGTAAACCTCTTTCTGCCGGCTTAAAAATGACTTGATTTCCTCAATGCTCTTGGCGTTGGCGGTTGCCATCATTTCCGACATTTCGATTATCCAGTGACCTTGCAGCTTGCGGTACACATTGTCATCGTCCAGCTTCCGCAAATCATCGGAGAACCACTCGTCCCGGACTGCCAGCAGCCGGAAGAAGGTGGACTTTCCAGCCCCCTGACCGCCTACCAGACAGAGCATGATTTCAAACTTGCACCCCGGCTGAAAGGCTCGTGAGATTGCACCCAGCAGGAACAGCTTCAACGCTTCATAGGTGTAATCGTCTGCGTCAGCCCCCAGAAAGTGCCGCAGGCAGAAGCGAATTCTTTCCGTCCCGTCCCACACAAGGGAACTTAAATAATCCCGGATGGGGTGGTACTTGTTTTCATTCGCTACAATCCCGATGGCGTTATCAATCTTTTTCTCATTGGTAAGCCCGTAGGTTTCTTCCAGATAGAGAAGCAGATATTTCATGTCCGTATCGTTTAAGGCGGTACTTTCCCTGTGGAAGCCGATGGGCTTTATAATGTCCTTGCGGTCGGTCAGGATGTTGTAGGCGATAGCCTCGGAAAGCAGCGGGTCACGCTGGAATACGGTCAGGCAGTTCCGTATGCTCTGACGGACACCGCCTTTTTCGGTAGTTTCCAGCCCAGCCTTGATTTCCTCAACGCTCTGGGGCGGCTGCATGGCGTTCATGGTGTTTTTTAGTTCCTGCTGCGTCTGTGGCGGCAAGCTCTGCCATTCGCTGTTCAAGCTGTATCACATCCTTTCCATAGTCCGTAATCAGGGCTGCTTGTTCCTCTATCTCCCCGAACAGCAGTACATCCAGCAGATATTCCACATGGGATTGCTTCTGTAAGGCTTCCACAAACCGGGGATGAAAGACTTCCTCCGGGGAGTGCGGGGTGTAGTCCGTTCTCCATGCCATCAGCAGGTGGAGATAATCGGCAAGAATACGGAAGCAGCGGTTCTTTGATTCCTGAAACTGTTCCTCTGGGGATTTCTGCCGGGGCTTGGGCTTTTTCGCCTTTCCCGGCGGCTTCCAATCCTCATAGGAAAGCCCGAAGTCCTGTGCTATCTGCATAGCAGCTTCTTTCTTTCCCAGCCCATACAGGGCGGCGGTAAAATCAATTACATCCCCATCCGCACCGCAGCCGAAGCAGTGGTAACGCCGATCCAGCTTCATGCTTGGGGTTTTATCATGATGGAACGGGCAGCAAGCCATCCCGTTCCGACCTATACGGATTCCATAATGCTCCGCAGCCTGTCTTGTTGTGACGGACTGCTTCACAGCTTCAAATACATTCAACTCTATCCCTCCTTAAAAAGAAAAAAGCACCTGACATTCTCTGCTTGAAAATGGCAAGTGCCTGTTAAAGTTCCATATTTTGTTGTTTGTGTTTTGTCTGCGCTGGGGCGGTTCTTTGAGCCTTTTTTTCGTCTGCCTTATCCTGCAAGACTTCTTTGATGGGCTGCTTCTTGGGCGGCTCTTTGCTTTCCTCTGTGCCGGGTGTGGCTTTCCGTACCCAGTAGCGGATGTCCCGCAGCTTCTTCAAATCCTCCTGTACCTCGGTCAGCGGTACTTTCAGCTCTGCGATTTCGCTAAGAAGCGTTTCCAGCTCCTGTTGCAGCTCCTTTTGGGTACTGTCCTTATCGTCCGGGTGCTTGGCAAGGTAGGCAGCGGCTTTCTCATACCGGGCAACCTCCGAGTGTTCCTGTTTGAATTTCTCCTTTGTTTTCTTGAAAAATATCTTCTGGTACTTCTCATAGGCAGGCTTACATTCCTTGCAGTCTGTCCGGCTGGCAAGAAGCCTGTCAATCACTTTACTGCGGGCTTCCTTTGGCTTCATCTGACTGCGGTAATCGGCTGCCGATTTCCCGGAAGATTCCAGAAATGCTTCTAAATCCTCCACAGTAGAAAGCCCCTTTTGCCGGAGATAGGACAGGGCTTCGCTGACTGCCTTTAAGTCCTGTGAAGTCCCCCGGTTCTGTCCAGCCCTTGTCCAGTCCTTCCGTTCTTCCTTTCGTATCTCCATATATTTCATCAAAAGATTGGGGAGAAGCGTTGCTTCCTCCGCCGCTTTTTGTGCAAGCAGTTCCTTCCGCTCTTCTCCCAGCTCGGTAATCCAGCCTTTGAGGTTTTGGATAAGCTGCCGGATGGACTTCATCAGGCGGTTGGCGGCTCTGATTTCCCGGTTCAGGTTGCCGATATTCGTCTGGATACCTCGCTTTTCCATCTGCCGGACAGCAGCTCCCTCATGGACAGTGGGGACTATATCAAGCCCCTGTCTGGCATAGGAACGCAAGTCCACACGCTCCGGGCGGTCATTGGCTTCCAGATAACGGTTCTGGATGACCTCCCATTCATGCCGCCAGATTTCACAATACTTCTGGTCGTTCCAGTCCACCGTATCCTCCTTGTGGCTTTTCCATCTGCCGGACGGAAGTTTAATCCGTTCCCCATTCTCGTCAAGGTCATAAACCTTGCGGCTCTTGGGAAGCCATTTCCCATGTTTGTCCATTGCCCGCATAGTCAACAGGACATGGGCGTGGGGATTGTGTCCCGGCGGGTGGGTGTCATGGATGGCAAAGTCAACAATCATTCCTTTGGAAACAAACTGCTGTTCACAAAACTCCCGGACAAGGACAGCATACTGGTCGGGCGGTATCTCTTTGGGGATGGTAAGCACCCACCGCCTTGCAAGCTGAGAGTTCCACTGCTTCTCCACCGCTTCGGCGGCGTTCCATAGGGTATTGCGGTCTGCATACTCCGGCGGGGCATTTGCCGGGAGCAGGATTTCATTGTGGACGATACCACGCTTTTCCGGGTAGTGCTTCTCTTCCTGATCGTATTCACAGAACAGCTTTTCGCCGCTCTGGTAAGCAGCGGCGGCAACCGCAGACTGCTGTTGGCTTCGCCGCACAATAGAAATTTCGTTGTGTGGACAGGGCATTTCGTGTCACTCCTTTCTGTGATTGGCGGATGGGGTGGCGTTTTACCACCTCATTTCGGGCAGAAAAAAAGCAGGCAACCTTTTTCAGATTTCCTGCTTGGTGTGCCGCTGTGTGGGCGGCGGGTATTAAGTTGTAAAAGTTCGGGACAAGTTGACCCGATGTGTGAGTGGCAAACTGGAAGTTCTTACGCTTATCAATACCCCCACGTCATTAACTTCCATTCTCCACCTTCACACCGTGCAAGCCACCATGACCAAGTGTATTCTTCGTTCGCCTCCCATGCACCGCCGCCGTTTTTTGGCGAACGGAAACTACTTTTAAATGCAATACATTGCGTAAAGGCTTCTTTATTATCTTCCGTTCTTAAATCATTCATCCATTCAATGTTATCTGCATTGTTGCATTCTTCATCTGGCATATAAGAAAGGCTATGCAATTCACAGCCCTCAAACGAAGCGAACTGCTTTTTTATAATCTCAATGGCAGAATCTATTTCTTCTTTTGAATAAACGGAAGATGCTCCATAATCAATTTCCACTTTTGATGTATCGCCGTTCTTTCCGCATCCGGCAAAGAGAAGAACCAGCACAATGCAAAGCGTTACGGTTATAATCTTTTTCATAGTGAATACCTCCAACTCCCGATTTCTCATTGACTTCATTATACTTTATTCGACCCTCAAAGTACAGAGAGCTTTTGTAAAACTTGTCGGCTGGGAACAGCTTACAACGCAAGGTGTCCCCAGATGGCAAGTCCACAAAAGGGTAGCTGGCGGCAGCCAGCGCAGGGGAAGCGTAGCGTCCCCTGTTTGATTTGGAGCAGACCATGACTGCGGAAAATCACAGCCCTCCGGCGAGGAGCCTTCGGAGAACGCAATGCACCAACCTCTGGGTGGTGTATAATTGCGCCCTTAGTAAACTAAGGGTTTTCCGGCTTCTCCCGTTCCAGCAGTTTTTTCAACAGTTCCTGCGTGTCCTGCCTGTGAAAAATGAGTTTCAACAGCAGCATGACATCATCATCTGTCAGGCGTTCCGGCTCTTGCAGAAAACTTTCCAGCATACCGCCACGGGTACAGAGCCGATGCCTCCGTTCCTTTCGGGTAAGCTGCTTTAGCTGGTGCTGCAATGCCTTTTCATCATTGATTGCTTTCCGCAGTTTCTTTTCGCTTTTCTCCAACTCCCGGTTGAGCTTTTCCAGCTTTGAGGTATCAGGCAAGGGCAGTATCCTCCTTTCCCGGTATCAGCACATAAATCCTGTTTGGTTCTCCAATGCCCTGACGCACCCGCATGATAAGTCCGGCAGTTTCCAGTTCATTCAGAGAACGCTTGACCGTCATGGGGCTGCGGGACAGGACTGCGGCAATGGCTGTGACAGGGAAGCAGACAAACAGGATTCCGTTCTCGTCCTCCTGCCCTTTGGATAGTATAGCGTCTAACATCCGGCAGTACATGACCTTTGCGGTGCTGCTGACTGGAAACCCTGTCAATGCTCTGGGAAATGGCATACAGGGCGGCAGTGGTGTGTCTATCGTCATAAATTCAAAATTCATTCTGTGTGTTCCTCCTTTTTCTTGGCTCGTTTGGATAAATAATGAGGGCAGTCAATCACAACCGCCCGGAAGCTCTGCCTGCACCCATGCTGGCATTTCCGGCATAATTCGTTGTAAGTGACACGCCCCCGGTCATTGAGGTAAAAGGAAAGCTCATGCTTCCTTTTTTTGCTCATTCTCGGCATATTGTGTTTTCTCCCGTTTTAGTGTATGGTTTCGGGGCGATTTTCGGCAAAATTACAGCCATAGAGCCGCTTAAAATCTCCCGAAGTATCAGCGATAGGGTAGACTGTCCCCCTATCAGATTGTCGTGTTTCGGTATCATTTCGGTGTCAGTTCGCCAGTTCTCCCCGGTGTCGTTCCTCCCCTGAATCTCACAGCGGCGTATCGCTCCCTTTGGTACGCTCGTTTCGGTCAGGGTTCCTCCATATCCCTGCCAAAAGTCATGGCGCTACATCGCCAGGGAAGCATATCCCACACAGGCTGGTCATTCGATTGGAATAATCCATCGATGAACTACCTGTATCATAGAACATTTTTGTGCCCTGTGCCGTATGTCCACAAAGTAGGAATCAGGGGTAAAAATCAGAAATTTCCACGATTGCGGAATTGATATGGTATAATCAATTCAACGGTTATATATGTTGTCAAAAAGGGGGAGCTGCTTCAATGAACGGAGCTACTACAATACAGGAACGGCTAAAAGATTTACGATTAAACAAAGGATTAAAACTGGAAGAACTGGCAGAGCAAACGGGTATTTCAAAATCGGCTCTTGGCAGTTATGAAAAAGATGACTATAAGGAAATCAATCATGGCAACCTTATCCTGCTGGCAGATTTTTATGGGGTGTCCCTCGATTATCTCTTTTGCCGGTCAGAGAACAGGACAGAGATCAACACGCCATTAAGGGAGCTGCATTTGAGTGATGAAATGGTGGCACTCCTGAAAAGCGGTCGGATTAACAACCGCCTGCTCTGCGAACTTGCCACCCATAAGGACTTTATCAAGTTTCTTGCGGACATTGAGATTTATGTGGATGGGATTGCCACCATGCAGATTCAGAACCTCAATGCCCTTGTCGATACCGTCCGACATGAAATCATTGAACGGTATCGCCCCGGCGAAGATGACCCGCATTTAAAGGTGCTGCAAGCTGCCCATATCAGTGATGATGAGTATTTCAGCCACATGGTACGGGATGACCTCAATCTCATTATCCGGGATATTCGGGAAGCCCACAAAAAGGACAGCGAGAGCGCACCCCAAACTACCGTTGCCGATGAACTGAAAGAAAATCTGGAAGCAGTCGAAAATTTCAAGGGCAGTCGGGATGAAAAGCTGGTTGTTCTTTACTGCAAGCAGCTTGGTATCAACTATAAAAATCTGTCAGACGAAGAATTTCGCTGGCTGATTCGGATTCTCAAAAAATCAAAGAAAATGGGAACGCCTATCAGTCAGAGGAAAAAACGGTAAAGAAAAACCGCTGTTGCATGGTTTGTTAGCTTCCATGTAGCAGCGGTTTGTGCTGTGGTTATTCAGTTAAATTTTCAGAATAACAAGTTGGGATTTTTCTTGTTACTTATTTTTTTGATTGTGGCGTTTCTTATTCCACAGTGAACCTACCAACATACCGATTGCAGAGATTATTGCTCCGGCTACAATCATTCCCAAGTCAGGGGCATTCAGTTTGTTAAAAGCAATGTTGTTTGCCATTTTGAATGTGCCATATTCAGCAAGCATATACATTACGCCAAAGAAAAGAGTGAATGCCCATTTTCCTTTTCCCCAAAAGTTATTTTTACCAATAACAATAGATACAATAAATGTGGATATAGGAAGAATAAACCAAAGAAACATCAAACTGTAACCCATAGCGTCACTTCCACTTGTAAAAAACCAGAACACTATCATTGCAAACGCCCAAATCAAGAGATAGGAGAGAATCGTAATAATCTTGTTTCTGTTGGCATTGCTTTTCACAACATTCGTACTTTCTTCAAGATAATCATAATAGCTTTTCATTTTTTGTTCTCCTTTCAATAGATAGTCAAGAGAGACATCGTAGCATTCGCTCATTTTAATGACGCTGATAATATCTGGATAGGATTTTTCATTTTCCCAATTTGAGATGGTCTGACGACTCACACCCAACAATTCGGCAACCTGTTCTTGCGTCAGCTTTTTTTCAATTCGGGCTGCCTTGATTTTGCATCCAATATCATGCTCCATGCCACTATACCTCCTTGCACTTTTATTGTAGGAAAAACACCCACTATTGTCTACAAAATAGCTTTGACATCACTTATTATGAGTGTCAAAATCCTTTTACATCTGCCAAATTCAAATTTACCTATTTCAAATCAAAGAGGGAGTTTTCATAGTCCTTTACATAGTATCGTACATTTTTACGCCCTTTTTGAATGATGGTGTGTCCTTCTGCTTCTAATTTTTCTTTTTGTGCTTCAATACCATTTGGGTATTTAGCATTTAGTTCTCCGTTTGCTTTCAATGTTCTCCAATAAGGCGTTTCATCTTCTGAACGCTGATAACTCGCCCATGCCACAATAGAAACAAAAATTCCTGCTGTAATCGGTTCTGTAAAATCTGCACTACTTAACTCCGCAAAGTATTCTCGTATTTTCCCGACGGTAATCACTTTACCATACGGAATTTTTTTCATTACTTTGTCATAGTCGATTGGCGGTGCAAAATACATTTTACTGCCACCATATTTTTCAATACTTTTCTGGTCTGTAATGATTTGAAATTTTGGCATATCCTTATTGTCGTGCAACATAGCATTAAAATCTTTCTTATCTTCGTTTGCCATTTCTGCCACCTCCTGCTTTAAGAATAATCTGTTTGTCATTTCTATGCAATGAGGCTGTTTGAAAAAACTTGACAACTTCATATTTGCTTAACTCTTAACATATCATTACGAATAAATCATCTCATGCAAAACAATTTCTTCTGCCCGGTTGTGAATGTTATTGCAACGCTGCACCCATTCCATTTGATGGGTACGCTTCAATTCCTCGGTTACGCCCTCGGCAGTTTTCATCTGTTCCATGATGATGTCTAACCGTTCCTGTGCCTGTTCGTTCAGGTCTGCAAGATATGTCCATAACTCCCCGGTCAATATCAATGTGTTCAATCTGGCTGGGTGGACTTCTCTTAAATATTCCTGATGTAGCCGTCCATACTTCCCAATGGGGCGGTGTTCCTCCGGCAGTTTCAAATCCGGGATGTAGTAATCTCCGACAAGGATATAATCAATTCCGTTTTCCGTTATTCTTGGTTTCAATTTGCTCATATTTTTAATCTCCTCATTCTGGTTTTGCAAGTCTGACTCTCCAGAAATATTGGTAAATCATTGGTAAAATTGAGAATGGAACACAAGAAATGCTATTTATAGAAGTATTTAAGACGATTTGAGACTTTTCATTCTGAACAGAAAATCCTGCCGTGGCAAACAAATAATATTTTTATCATTGTTTTGTTTCTCCTTATTTTGCCCCGGAATGCCCTGTTTTGCAAGGGTTTCCGGGGTTATGATGATATGCTCTGAAAATGCAGATTGTGGCAAATCAGAGCAGAATTGAGCACGTTGTTACTACCTGTTAGTAGTAAAATTGGTAGTAAAAGGGAAAGGGAGACTACTAAGGATTTTTTCCTCATTCCGCCTCCGCAGATTTAAGTTCTACGAATTTAACTCTCTCACTACCAGTCTGTTCAATTACAAAGTCTTTACCAAACATTTCTATCAATGAAATAACCAACCGTTCATACGCATACTGGCTATGATAGAAAATAGTAATTTCTGAAACATATTTTTCAAGAAAGAAATCCTTCAATATTTCTTTGTCTGTCATTCCCAAAGAATGACCCATAATATATACTTTAATCGGAGTATCTTCCAAAGTGGTAAATTCTTTTGGAATCCATGTTTTATAATATGCCCCTGTTTTCTTTTGGATTCGTTGGAAATACTTCTGAAAATAAACATAATCTAAATTATTGAATGCATTATCGCTTACGCCTAATACAATATCATCGTTTGCTAACGAACCGTGCACTTGATGATTTGAATTTGCGCTGCCATAAACACTTTTATATGTATATGTGTAATTAAAGTTAAGCAAATTTATATTTTTCAATTCTTTAATTTGTTGTGAAAAACAAGACACCTTTATATTACCAACAAATTCTCTCATATAAATTGTTAATGCTCTTATCAAGTCATTCAACTCAATTTTTAATTCAGCAAGTAATTGGATTTTCACATCTTCATACACAATTTTCTCTATATCACTTTTTGAATATAATCCCACATTTAAAGGCATCGCCTTTGAATGTGTCATCACACACTTTATCGCCTTATACATTGTTGGATTAATCACCTGTGACATTACTTTTCCTTCACACTTATAAATCTCACATGTACAGAACTCCTCTACCAAAACAAGTAATTTTTCTATCTCCGCCTCAAAATCAATCCATCCCTCAGAGGAATATCCAGTTTCTATAAAATATTTTATCCATACATTTCGTGAAATAATGTCCCCTAAAATTGATATACTTTCATTATGATTACATGAAAAGTTATATTAAAGTAATAGAAAAAATAGTAATCTCTGACGTTGTAAAATATAAAGATTCTCTTAATACCGCAAGCGATATTACTAGCGATTAAGAAAAAGCCACAATCCCGGTAGTCACCTACCAACGATTGTGGCTTTTATCATTCATATACAGCCTCTAAGTAGTCCCTTACTACTAATGATTTCTCCCTACACGTTTGCCTTTATTCCGATTCCGCCCATGTGCCTTAGTAGTCGAAACCGTAGTATTTCCAAGGCTTTCCGCCTTATTCTGCCCTGTGTTGCCCCAGTCTGCGAAGGTATGCATTATCATAAAACTTGAGTGCCGTGGCAGATGAATAACACTTTTATCATTGTTGCATAACCTCGCATTTCTTAGTTTTTCTTGGTATTTCGGGCTTTGTAAGCCTTTGTAAATTTTTGCTTTCTGGCATAACCTGGTTTATTTTCGCATAATATCGTCCGCAAAAGGTGTAAAATAAGGTGTATATTTTTCTATTTTACACCTTGCTATTTTCAATTAAAATCGTAATTACACAACCTGAATCCGGGCAACTTCTTCCCTGACATCCTCAAGATTTACATGCGTATATGTATTCAGCGTTACGCTGATATCTGAGTGGCCCATCAAATATTGCAATGCTTTTGGATTCATTCCGGATTTTGCCATATTTGAGCAATAGGTATGCCGACATACATGAGGGGTGATAACATTCATCTGCACTTTGTACGTATTATTATATTTCTGAATGATGTGTTGAAAGTAATGCTCCCAGTGCAGAGAATAACAAATACTTCCGTTTTTATCAAAGTATAAGAATCCACTTTTTCCATCTACCATAGGTTCTGCTTTGGGCGGGTTTCGTTTTTCTATTATTTTCCGAAAACATTCCTCTACATCCGCAGTCATAGGTATCTTTCTCGTTCCGCTGGTTGTTTTAGTCTCTTGAATAGGTGTTAAGCGTAACTCCTATATCGCTATGCCCCATAAGGTACTGCAGTGTCTTTGGATTCATGCCGGATTTCGCCATATTGCTGCAATACGTGTGCCGGCAAACATGCGGCGTGATATTCGGCATCTGCACCCGATAGATATCGTTGTACCGCTTCACCATGTGGCTAAAGCGATGTTCCCAATGCATTGCCACTAACGGCAGTCCTTTGTCATCCAAAAACAGGAACCCGGTATATCCATCCACCACTTTTTCTACCTTTGGTTTCTCCCGGTCTTCGATGATGGATTGAAAGCATTTTGCAACATCCTCTGTTACCGGAAGTTTTCTTGTTCCGGCGGAAGTCTTTGTTGGCTCAATCACTAAGGTCATATCAGATAACCGTTGAAGCTGATGATCTATATTCACAATCCTGTTCCCTAGATCAATATCCTTAATTGTAAGACCACAAAATTCTGAAATACGCATACCTGTATGAAAAAGTATATACACAACTTCATAATACTTACAGTATACATTATCATCATGAACAAATTTAAGAAACTTTCGCATTTGGTCCCGCGTTAATGCTTCCCTGGTAACACTGTCATTTACAACTACTCCAGCAAGCTCAAATCCAAACGGATTTTTATAGAACACATCGTCATCCACCGCCATTTGAAAAGCAGGTCTTAATACGCCACGGACTGTTTTCACTGTATTCTCATAAGAATCATTCCTCTCCTCTTACCCCAGTGCCACATCCAAGATCATCATCAAACTAAATCCAAGTGCAAAGAAAAGCGTACCGATATTTGAGTGCTGTCCCTGAGATATTTCCGGAATTAGTTCTTCAACCACGACATATAACATGGCTCCTGCTGCAAAGCTGAGTAAATATGGTAATGCCGGGATTGCCCGCTGTGCAGCAAGAATCGTCAGTACTGCTCCAATCGGTTCAACCACTCCTGAAAGTACACCTCTCAGAAATGCCTTTCTCTTACTTTCACCCTCTGCCCTAAGCGGCATGGATATAATCGCTCCTTCTGGAAAATTCTGGATAGCAATTCCAAATGATAAAGCAAGTGCACTTGTTGCTGTAATCTGTGCATTTTCAGCAAGAAATCCAGCATACATTACACCAACTGCCATACCTTCAGGGATGTTATGTAATGTAACTGCCAACACCATCATCGTAGTACGGCCAAATTTGCTTTTCGGTCCCTCTGCCTGATCACTTCCAGCATGAAGATGCGGAATCAAATGATCAAGTGCGAGTAAAAACAATATACCAATCCAGAACCCAACAACTGCCGGAACAAACGATAAAGTTCCCATATTTTCAGATTGTTTAATTGCCGGAATCAGAAGACTCCAGATTGAAGCCGCAACCATTATACCTGCTGCAAACCCTGCAAGTGCACGTTGCACGGATTTATTAAGTGTTTGTCTCATAAAAAACACACATGCTGATCCTATCGTTGTTCCAACAAACGGAATCAGTATACCTTCAAAAATATTTATTCGCATTATATTTTCCTTCCATATATGCTCGAAAAAATTCATTGGCAAAAATAATTATCTTCAGCGGTATAGTATTAGTTCTATAGCTTATTGATTATATTGCCTAATACCTAATATATGTTATTCTATAATCTTTCATAGTTTCATCACGTTAGTTTTAACTAACCATCTAGTATAAAGAAAACCGTGCAAAAAGCAAACTGTAATTTTACACGGTTTTCTTATGCTTAAATATATCACTTACGTAATCATATAACAATATATTTCTTGAACCCTCTATATTCTCAATCACTTAATGATATATTTTGTTCCTCTGCCTTTTCCTTCAACTGCAATCACACCCTTTTTCTCCATAGCTTTCAGTAATTGTGTTGTTTTTGATTTGCCAAATGGGACATATGGTGCAATTTCACTTATTGGTTTCAGCATCGTCTTACTTAAAAATTTGTAAATCACTTTTTCGTCTTCGGTTAAATTGACATTCGTTTCAAATATCGGTAGTACAATTTTTATAGCATTTTCTGACACTTCAAATTCTGGTTTTATCAAACTCTCTGCATATAGTTGTTTGATTCGTGTAATTCCTGTTCCAAATATCTCTACTAATCCCAGTCTGTAAAATACATTTGCAAGATTTCTATTTCTTAAAATAGATAGTTTACCTGATAAATATTCTTCTGCCGTTATTCCAGCCGGCAATCCACCAGGAGACACTACTTCTATTCTATCATCAAACATAGAAACTCTGATGTGTGAATTAATATCCCATACCCTATGAATCAAAGCATTTGCAATTGCTTCTCTGAAAGCTGCTTCCGGTATTTTCTCTACCATCTTTCTGTCAGCCCCCTGTATTACTTCATATTGGTAATAATCTCTAAATACAGCAAGTGCTTTTTCATATATTTCTAAAACCGATATATGTTCAAACGTTACTCTTTTTTGAATAATACTGATATTCTCACCAAACTTAACAATATCAATTCCTGAAAAATGATTTTTATCTGCCAAAAGTCCCGCTGCATTATTATAACCATTTATATTGTCATACAGGTTCAATGTCTTTAAAGTATCTTGATTGAAAGTTTCAATGTAAATATTTTCTTTCAGTTTACACTGTAAAATTTCAAAAGATAGCTCCTGATCTTTACAAGGTAATTCTTCGAAGCTAATATTTTTTCCATCTAATACAAGCCTTGAAAATTCCAATGTATCTACCTCTATCGTTGCTGTATCATTTCGTTTGTATGCTTTTGATTTATATAAATACGGTTTTTGAAGACCACTTTTTACAGTAAGTTTTATCGTCTGGTCATTGTTCTGTATTTCAAGTGTATAGTTTGGTTGAGGTAATATACTATCATTGATTTTATTTTCGATATCCAGACAGGCCTGTTTTACATCTGGCAATCCTTTCACATTTCCATTATCATCAACCCCAAAAAGAATTGTTCCACCATTGTAATTCGAAAAGGCACTAACTGTTTTCAAAAAAGTATTCGTAATCGTTTCCTTGAATTCTAATATTCTTGTTTCACGCATAGTAATCATTCCCTTTCCAACCATAATGATTATATTATATACAAAAATGCGCAAAAAATCAATCGTATTTTTTTACGATTGATTTTTTAATTAATTTTGAGTATAGTACTATTTTTTGACCAACTGAATTATGACAATTTTTTTAATTATTCCGATTCGATCTTCCAAAGGTATAAATAAGGTGTAAATTATTTGTTTCTATCTAGAAAATCCTACAAAATCAAGTCTTTCTCGCCATACTTTAAACGTTGCCGTGGCAGATGAAAAGCACTCGAATGCTCATAAAATCTCCTTTCAAAAGGCGCTATTCTGCTGCCATTTGCAGCATTTTACGCGGTGTTAATTCTTCTTTATGTATCGGTCATTTCTGTGCATAAAATGCAAATCTTAGCAAAATATTGCAAGTTGTGTACAGCAATCGTAGTAGAAACGGAGTAAAAATCGGGCGGGGTTACTACTTCTATCTAATTTAAATATATCATACCTTGTGGTAATTCAAGGTATGTCCCTATCTGCCTTGCTAGTCCTTTTAGTTCCCTGTAAATTGACGTTTTTACGATATAGTAATCAACTCCAAAGATTTTTTCAGTTAAGCCAAACATTATATCATCCATACGCAATTCTTTATCTTTTAAGCATCCTTTTTGCACCATGTCAATCGCATTTTTCTGCCATTTTGCTCAATTGCGCAACTTGCCAGTCCTGTAAAAAAACATGCAAAGCTATATATTTCCTGCACTTTTTCTTACTTTCCCTGCCTGCGCTTTCCATTTTGATCTGCAAAATTTCTTTCATTTTTGTACACAATTACTACTTTTTATCTTTCTCTTGCCTGCCCCTCTCAAATGCTTTATTATAGAGTTAGTCAAAATTCACTGAAACAGGAGGACACATCTATGGAATTAAATCAGGTATTAGAAGCAAGAAGAAGTATCCGTCATTATCAAGACCAACCGGTTGATCTGACACTGATCGGACAGATGATCGAAGCAGCGATTCTTTCTCCAAGCTGGAAAAACAGCCAGACTGCACGCTATCACGTTGTTTCATCTCCAGAAATGTTAAAAAAAATCAAAACGGACTGTCTGCCGGATTTCAATCAGAAAAACTGTCAGGACGCTCCGGTTCTCATCATCTGCACCTTTGTGAAAAACCGTGCAGGCTTCGAAAGAGACGGTCAGCCATCCAATGAAGTCGGACAGGGATGGGGATTCTATGACTGTGGTCTTCATAATGAGACTCTCATTCTGAAAGCCAAAGACTTAGGTCTGGATACTCTGGTTATGGGAATCCGCGACAGCGAAAAAATCCGTGAAGCGTTAAATATTCCTGAAAATGAAGAGATCGTTTCTGTTATTTCCGTTGGATACCGCGCGGTTGATCCGGAAATGCCAAAGAGAAAATCCATGGCAGATATTACAAAATTCTATTAAGAATGCTTGAAAAAAACGAAAATAGCTTTGTATTCAACACAAAAAAGAGGGGTTTTCATCTCAGTCTGAGTTGAGACTCCCACTTCTGCAAGTGGTGAGTA
>NZ_JRFU01000173.1 GCF_003122485.1 Eubacterium ramulus | reverse complement strand
TTAGTGCTCCACGCACTTGAAGCTGGGGAATGCTTATTCTGCGTTCAAACTGACTAACAGTATTAGTCAATGGCAACAACACATATATGAACATACCGTTTTTCATAAAAAATGCCCGCTTTCAAATAAACAGTTTTTACTGTCTGTCTAAAAGAGGGCATATTACTCATAAATGAGCCGCTTTTCATTTTTCTGATATTGTTTTCTGCTCAGCGCTTACAAAATCATCTGCATTGCTTCATAGTTTTAAGCATGCTGAATCCAATTCATCTCAGCAGAGCCATATACATTACATACTATATGATATGTGAAAAAATCGGAGCTACGATAACCGTCAGAATACCTGCCACTGCAATGGATAAGCCGCCCATGGCACCTTCGATTTCACCCATTTCCAGAGCTTTCGCGGTACCAATCGCATGGGCGGAAGTACCAAGTCCGACTCCTTTTGCTACCGGATGGGTAACATGGAACAACTTGTACACAAAATCTGCCAGCACGTTTCCAACCACACCTGTGATAATGATAACTGCAACAGTGATGGTTACGATACCGTTCAACTCCTCTGATACCCCCATACCGATCGCTGTTGTGATGGATTTCGGAAGCAGGGTAACATACATATCATGCTCCAGTCGGAAGATCAGACACAGTACTAAAATACAGACTGCGCCGGTCAAAACCCCCGCCACGATACCACCGATAATGGCTTTCCAGTTTTTCTTCAACAGCTCCATCTGCTCATATAACGGAATTGCCAGACATACCGTTGCCGGTGTCAGCAGATAGCTCAAAAGCTGTGCGCCATCGTTGTATGTATCATAATCAATATGGAATCCCACCAGAATCAGGATAATGATCACGATGGAGATCAGTAACGGATTTAACAGTGCAAATTTCAATTTCTTTTTCAGCAGTACACCAACTTCATATGCAAGGATACTCACCAGTACGCCGAAAAACATAGAATTACTCAGAATGTCCTTCATTTTTCTTACGCTCCTCTGCTTCAATCATCGTCTGTGTTACTTTTCCGGATATTCCCATAACTGCGATCGTTGAGATAAACATGATCACGATAACCGGAACCAACACTGGTTTTAACTTATCCCATGCATTTAACAGACCAACACCAGCCGGGATAAACATCATCGGCATGATCTCTATCAGGAATTTTCCTGCATCCTGAACCGCTTCCACTTTCAGTACTTTTGTCTCTAACAAAATAAACATCAGCACCAGTCCGTAAATACTTGCCGGAATCGGCAGCGGCAATACATATTTCAAAACTTCTCCAATAAAAGAGATAAAAAGAATAATGACAAATTGACGAATATATTTCATAACAACGCCTCTTTTCTCTGGTCAAAAAGTCTACATTTTATGGTAACTATTTTTTCCTTAAAATGCAATTTCATTATCTCAATTATTATATCAGCTTTTTCATAATTTTCAATACATTGGTGCTACCAATTTTAGTAAAAAAGAAATTATTTTTATTTTAAATCTATTCTCTGTATCACTGCAAAATTTTATTCTTATCATCACCTCTTAAAATAGCATATCTGAATGTGTTTTTAATCTAATTTTCTGAAAACAAAATGGACACCTCATCCAAAAGTGCCCATTTTCATTCCTATCTCTTATTAACAAATTTCTTCCATCATTTTTGTGACTAATTTTCATCTGTGATGCTTTTGTCTGTACAGTACAGTCGCCACTGACCATATAGCAAACAATACCACCGACAGCAGACTTGCCATCATCCCATATTTCTGTCCCGGCGGATCAAACCGCAGATCTATCGTATGAGAACCGGATGAGAGTTTTGCTCCGGCAAATGCTGTGTTTACAGTCTCTATTTTCGTCTCTTTGCCATCCACATACAGTTTCAGTCCATTCTGCATCGGAATGGAAGTTACAAAATATTCATCCTCAGATGCGGTCACATTGCATTTTAATACACTGTTTTTCTCCCACTGATCCTCTGAAACCAGTTCTGCTGCTTCTACCTGCTTATCCGCAAGAAGTTGACCCGGGAACACATAACATGCCACGTCAGTAATGTCATAGCTGCCTTCTGACAACCGCAGCATAATATATTTGTCATTGCCACGCTCTTTTAACATATAGGAAAAGCAATTATTTTCATTCGGATACGGTGCACTTAAGCCCGACAGTTTATTTTTTCTTCCATTTGCAGAGATTACCACTGGTTTTTCTGTATGGTTGTTTACCCGAAACCGGAAATACAACGTTCCGTTCTGCATTGCGGAATCTAATGGAATCCGGATTGTTCCTTTATCGGTAACTTTCATTTGATAACCGTTATTGATTGCCTGCACTTTTACATTGTCAGAGCATTCCACCTCATTGGAATCCAGTGCCGGCAATGAAATCTGCTCCATATCAGATACGGAAACAGAATCTGACGCATCTTCTACAACCGTGTAACGACTGAGTGCTGTCATTTTCTGCGTATCACCAAGTGCTTCAAACTGCTGATCTGAAATACAGTCTGAAGTCGTATATGCGATTGGCAGCACGTTTGGATTTTCTGCAATTACATTTTTTCCCTGCTGTGCAACGATTTTATATCCATAAGGGATTTTATTTTCAGTAGTCAGCACATAACGCTCTGCCATCAGCTGTGCAAACAGCGGATTTCGTTCTTCCAGGAGTGCCGTGCGGTTGTTGATCTGAATCGGCATCTTGGTCAGATCATAGTAAAAATTCTGATATGCAGAGTTGGTCACAGAGGAATACATAGTCGTCGTCTGCTGTCCGTAAAACTGCAGCGCATTGCACTCTTTTTTTGCATCCGTCAGCTTGTTGCAGCGATACAGCTTATTTCCGCAGATTGCCTGCAACTCTTCTTCGGTAAAATTCTGCTCCTGCGCCTCAGAAGTCGGCATTCCCTGCCAGTTTTCCCCATCTGCCAGACGCACATAGATCAGAAATGGCATGATAAACAAAAACAGATAACGCACAATGCCGGTTTCACATCCGATATCTGAGCATCCATTCACCTCTTGTTTTTTCCTCAATTTCGTATCCACAAGGGCAGCCACAAGCAAAATGCCGGTATCCAATGTCACCCACCAGAACCATGCCTGTCCCCACTGGGACGCAATGACTCCGGCAAAGACAAGAAATATCCAAAATCTCCAGCGCACTTCTCCACGGCGGATTTTCTGAAAAATCTTCATGCAGTACAAAAGAACCACCGGTACAAACGGAACCAGAATTTTTCCCCTTGCATACAGCGTTGCATTTAAAATGTAGGGTGCCACGCCAAACAGGCTTCCAAGCAATAACAGTGCTGACTGCCAGCGATATTCTCTGATGGTCAATCCCAGAAGCAGCAGATACAGACAAATCACCGTCAATCCCATGCCATACGGGGAATACAGCAGATTCTGTGCATTCGGAAGCACAAGATCCGTGAGTGTTGTTGTTTTTTCTCCGCTGTGCTTATGCTCCAGAATTGCCATAAAGGTAGGCAGCAACAGCATCATTGCCATTCCTATGGATAAAATCACACTGGTTACCCCCTGAAACAGCAGTTTCCGCTTTCCTGACCAGTCTGCTTCCCGTCGTAACATTCCTACCGCAAACCATCCGATCACTGCCAAACAGGCGATCGCATAATAAAAGCTATGCAGATAGATCAGTGTCAGACTGACCGACATCAGCGCAAATTTTCGTTTTTTCAGGAAGATCAGCGCCAGAAGCAAAAATGGTAAATAATTCACAAACATAATCTGGCGATGTGTCTGGAAAAAACAGTTTGCCAGCAAAAACAGCATACTGCCGAAAAATGCGCCAAAAGGAGACATACCTTCCAGTCGAAGCCAGTAACGCATTAATAACACTGCTGCCAGATAACTGCACAGTGCATATGCCGGAATCAAAAACGTCATCGGCACCTGTGGCAGCAGACATCCAAGAATAATATCCGGACGGAAATACCCATAATAGGCAAACTGAAATCCATTATTGCCGCCGCCAATGATCATCCACGCCGGTGCAAGCGTTTTTTCTTCCATGCAGGTGCGGCGGATGGTTTCTGCCAGCGTCACATGCTGATCATACCAGTCAATGGTGGAACCATAAAAGCAGCCTTCCGGCAGGATTAGACCAATGAGCAGGAAAAACACTGCCACCAGAATCCCGGTAAATACCACATTCTGGAGCATCTGGTTTCGCTTCTCCTGCTTTGGTTCTGTTCCCGCCCAAAGACTGCTCTGTTTATATTTTCTTTGTGTATTTTCTATTACTCTTTCTTTCATTTCCACTATCCCTCATTGCTGCTTTTTTCTCTTTTCCTTAGCAACACATTCAGTTTAGCAGAAATTTTTGAAAATCTACTATGTGAAATTCTGAATTTTTCTTAAGAACTTACAATTCAAGTCGAACGCACGTGAGACTTGGTGCGTGATTCTGGTCAGCGAAAGCTG
>NZ_JRFU01000172.1 GCF_003122485.1 Eubacterium ramulus | reverse complement strand
GGGATTGGCTCCCACCACTGATACTAGCTTGTTTCTCACCACCTATAGGTGGGAGTCATCTCCCATCTGATATAAATTTACTTGTTTTCCTTCTCCTGCATTTACTTCTCAAACTATCATTCATCAAATCTTTATCAACAAATCAGATAGCTTCCTTAACCGGATTATATCAATTTCCGAAAAATATTTACTGCCAGTTCTAATAATTCATCCCGGAAATCATACTCTGGCGTATGAAGTGCCGGATAATCTTCACCATTACCAAGATAAAACATCGCCCCCGGACATTCTTTCGTATAATAGCCAAAATCTTCCGATGCACGAAGCGGCTCCGTCAGTTCTACCACTGGAAGATGCAATTTTTCTGCCGCGTTTCTCACCCGTTCGATAGCCTTTGCATCATTTGCAGTTTCCGGAAACGGATCATCATAGGCATAGGATAACTGTAATCCTTCTTCGGCTGCAAACTTTTCTGCCTGCGTGCGGATCATCTGCTCCAATTCATCCAGTTCTCGCTGCAACGCCGCCCGAAGTGTAAAGGAAATCTCACCTTCACCGGCAGATATTCCAAAATCCTTCGTGCCAATTTCTACATTCACGATTGTTGCCAGTACAAGCTGCTCAAACGTTGTTGCCTGTAATAAATTCTGCACATATAAAATCAGTTTTGCGATTGCCACTGATGGATTTTTTCCCTGCTCCGGAATACTTGCATGAGATTTTTTCCCGGTAAACGTAATAGTCAGACCTCTGGAAGCGCACTGGCTGACGCCTTCCCGAAGTACAACCGCTCCCTTTGGAAAACCGCTCCAGTTGTGAAAACCGTAAATCTCCGCTATCTTTTTTTCTTTTATCAACGGAACACATTCCTGCGCTCCGCGACCGATTTCTTCCGCATGCTGAAAAATCAGATATACGTCCCTGTCTGCGCCGTTTGCATCCAGTTCTAATGCCAGACCTGCCAATGCGGATGCATGTCCGTCATGCCCGCATTTGTGGCTGACTCCGGGATTTTCTGATGCGTAGGGTAAACTTTCTGCGTCTTCCAAAATTGGCAATGCATCAAAGTCTGCACGGAATGCGATCGGCGGTTTCGTGTCTGCCTCTGGCATTTCTGACTGCCTTTTGGTTGTATACTGTACGTAAAACCAGTTTCCTCGGTCAATGACTTCAAGCTGTATATTTTCTTTTATAAATGTGATCAGGCGATTCTTCGTTTCCTGCTCCTGCATAGATAATTCCGGGTGACAGTGCAGGTCATGGCGAAGTGCCACTATTTTGTCCCGATTTTCTTTTTTCATAATGTGCTCCTGCGGTTTTATCATTTTCTTTATGATACCAGTCAAAGGATATTCGCAATCCGCCTACGCTACTTGCTCATAACCAAATAGCTGCTTTGCAGCTTATCAGAAGGGGCTTGCACCCCTCCTGATACAAGCAAGTCCCCACCCCTGCTTATTGCTTTTCGCAATTGAAGCAGGGAACTTCCTTGATTTGATTAAAAAGTAAATAAACGCCAGTCAGGCAATCTTTCCTCGACAAGCGATTGTTAGCTGCAGAGGTAAGATTGATGACTGGCGTTTTCACAACCTAAAGTTTAGCCACAAAAGAATTTACAACACCTTGGACAAGAATTCCTGTAATCGTGGATTCTGCGGATTCTCAAAGAAATCCTTCGGATTATTCTGCTCGGCGATATTTCCACCATCCATGAACAGCACACGTGTTCCAACCTCACGGGCAAAGCCCATCTCATGAGTTACAACCACCATGGTCATTCCATCGTCGGCCAGTTCCTTCATCAACTGAAGAACTTCTCCAACCATCTCCGGATCCAGCGCGGATGTCGGCTCATCAAAAAGCATTACTTCCGGATTCATTGCAAGTGCACGCGCGATCGCGATACGCTGCTGCTGTCCACCGGAAAGCTGTTTCGGATATGCATCCGCTTTATCCGGCAGTCCAACACGCTCTAAAAGCTCCATGGCTTTCTGATCTGCTTCGCTGTCAGACATCAATTTTAAGGTCACCGGTGCAAGCTTGATGTTTTCCTTTATGGTCAAATGTGGAAACAGGTTAAACTGCTGGAATACCATACCCATTCTCTGACGTATTTTATCGATATCTGTCTTTGGATCTGTGATATCCACACCATCTACGGTAATGGTTCCCGCTGTCGGCTCCTCTAACAGATTCAGGCAACGTAAAAAGGTTGATTTTCCGGAACCGGAAGGTCCGATGACAACGACTTTTTCTCCCGGATAAATATGTTCATTGATTCCGTCTAAAACTTTGTGATCGCCAAAACTTTTTTCCAGATTTCTAACGTCTATCACTGTTTCTCAACCTCCTCTCAAATACAGCAAGTGCCTTGGATAATGCCATAACGCATACAAGATAGATAATTGCAATACTGATATACGGCATAAGTGGCTGATATGTAACCGCTGTAACACTCTGAGCTGCTTTCATCAGATCTTTTGCTCCGGTAACGGTCATCAGAGAAGTATCCTTCAATAATGTGATCATCTCATTGCCCAGAGCCGGCAGAATATTTTTGATTGCCTGCGGAATAATGATGTGACGCATGGTCTGGGTATAATTCATACCAAGAGAACGACCTGCCTCCATCTGTCCTGCATCCACAGACATAATACCTCCACGTACAATCTCTGCTACATAAGCACCGGAATTGATACCAAAAGCCAAAGTTGCTACTGCAACAGAATGACGACTGGATGCAAAGATAACAAAATACATGATCATCAACTGAACCATCATAGGGGTTCCACGGATCACGGTCAGATAAACCTGACAAATTGCATTTAAAATATTTAAGATCACATTGCCGACGCCATGTGCATTTTTCTTTCTGGTATCATGTTTGGTACGAACGATCGCTACAAGAATACCAATCGCAATACCCATCAAAAGTGCAAGCACTGCCACACGGATCGTAACGCCAAAACCTTTTGCAAATAATACCCAACGACCGTCTTCAATAAACGTCTGTGAAAATCCATCTGCAAGGCTTAAAAACCATTCTTTCATTCACTTTTCTCCTTTCTGTAAATTGTAAAGCGGACATTTGAATCCACTTTCGTTACTTGCTCATGAACGCAGCCACTTTGCAGCCTGCGTTCAAACACTGAATTTTATTATAGCAAAAAAATGAGACAGCGTCTATTGCTGTCCCACTATTTTTTACAGTTCTTTCGTTACCTTTTGTAACAATATTTCCTGTACGAAATCGATTACTCAGCTTTAATATATTTATCAATGATAGACTGAACGGTTCCGTCTGCTTTTAATTTTGCAAGAGATGCATTTACTTTGTCTAATAACTCTGTGTTATCTTTTGCAATTGCGATCGCATAATCCTCTGTGATATACTCTGTGTCAAGAATCTTTAATCCTTCATTCTCAGCTACGAATGCTTTTGCCGGCTCGTTATCGATAACAACTGCATCAACTTTACCTGTCTTTAATGCCTGAACAGCACTTGCACCATTCTGGTAAGCGACAACATGGTCTTCACCATATCCACCATTTTCCGGTGTATCAGAACAGTAAATATCTCCTGTTGTTCCCTGCTGAACACCGATCAGTTTATCAGACAGATCATCCGGTCCCGTGATATCAGAATCTTCCGGAACGATAATAACCTGTACACCTGTTGCATAGCTGTCTGAGAAGTTTACGTTTTTCTTACGATCTTCTGTAACAGTCATACCTGCCAGAGACATATCTGCTTTTCCTGTTGTGATTGCCGGGATGATAGAATCAAAATCCATATCATCTACCTGAAGTTTCATACCAAGATCATCAGCGATCGCCTGTGAGATTTCAATATCGATTCCTTTGTATTCCTCTCCATCTACATACTCATACGGCGGAAAAGTTGCGTTTGTTGCCATAACTAAAGTGTCTTTGCCTGCGTTCTGAGATTCCTCAGCCGCGCTTCCTGTTGTGCTCTTGTCTGCATCTGAATTTGTGCTGCCACATGCTGCCATGGAAACTACCATCGCTGCAACTGCTGCTAATGCTGCGATTTTTTTCAATTTCATCTTTTTCTCTCCTCTTTTTACATCCGGTCGGATTAAAATGTTCCGTTACATTTCATCCTGATCTTTTTTTTATTACTGGTGTCTATTATAGTGTCATTGCTTAAAGATTGCAATGGTGATTGTGCATAAAAATTAATATTATATGCATATTTTTTCAGTCTAACCATACAAATTATGCAGCTTTTATGTTTATTTATGCATTTATGCAAGGGTTTATTCATTCTTTATGCATAAATATACTATATTACATACAAAAGCCCTTCTTTTACAGAGCTTATTATCTGTGATCCCCATAAAAGAGGGCTTCATTGCCTGATTTTATCTCCTGACCTTATCCCTTAAAATGTGAGTTTGAACGCAGTCGCTTTACTCCCAACACTGATGTAACTTTGTTACACACTATCTATAAGCGCAGGAATTATCTCTCATTTGCTAGATTTTTAAAATGGAACTGCTTTTTACCGGAAGCATAATCGTCCACGATCTGTCCGGTTCCGTACAATTTGTATTTGTAGCTTACCAGGCCTTCCAGTCCAACCGGTCCTCTGGCGTGAAGTTTTCCGGTGCTAATGCCGACTTCCGCACCGAATCCATAACGGTAACCATCTGCAAAACGGGTGGAACAGTTCTGATATACCCCCGCGGAATCCACCAGATTCATAAAGTGCTCTGCCGCATCCGGATTTTCTGTAATGATACAGTCCGTGTGATGCGAACCGAAGTGGTTGATATGGTCGATTGCTTCATCCATGTTTTTGACTGTTTTTGCAGAAAGAATGTAATCAAGATATTCTGTTTTATCATCTGCCTCAGTGGACGGCACACAGTCCACAACTGCCGCAACGTCTTTCGTTCCACGGAGTTCTACTTTTTTCGCATCCAGTGCTTCTTTTAACATTGGAAGCAGTTGGTCTTTGATAGCTTCGTGAACCAGAAGTGTCTCCACTGTGTTGCAGGCAGACACATACTGGGTTTTCGCATCCACAATGATCGGAACTGCTTTCGCAAGATCTGCATCTTTATCCACATAAATATGGCAAATGCCATCTGCATGTCCCATTACCGGAATCTTCGTATGATTCATAATGTACTGCACAAATGCGTTGGAGCCGCGCGGAATTAAAAGGTCCACAGATTCATGACATTCCAGAAGTTCATTGATTTCAGAACGTGCTTCCAGCTGCATCATGGAGTCTGCTGGAAGTCCTGCGTCAATAATTGCTTCATGAATAATGTCAAACAGTTTTTTGTTGCTGCGAAGTGCTTCTCTGCCACCTTTTAAAATGACACAGTTTCCACTCTTGATGCACAATGCGGAAATCTGCACCAATGCATCCGGACGCGCCTCAAAAATAACACCGATGACGCCGATCGGACAGGTGACACGTTTCAGCACCAATCCCTCATCCAGTTCTCTGGCAAACTGTGTCTGAAACAGCGGATCTTCCATCTTGGTCAGATCTGATATGCCTGCTGTCACATCCCGAAGTTTTCCTTCGTCAAATTTCAGACGTTTCCGTACCGGACCGGATACGCCATCTGCTTCTGCCTGTGCCAGATCCTGTTTGTTTGCTTCAAAAATCTCTGCCTGATGCTGCAATAATGCTTCGCGGACTGCTGTCAAAGCGGCATTTCGCTGTTCGTTTGTGGTTGCTGCCAGCTTCGGAGCTGCCTGTTTTACCTTTCTTACCTGTTCCTGAAATAACATACGTTTCTCTCTCACTTTCTCAACAAAATCATCTTTTTATCGGTTGCCTAACTGCCAGAAGGCTACGGCACTGGCTGCTGCCACGTTCAGGGAATCCACACCATGCGCCATCGGTATTTTCACTGTATAGTCACAGTTTGCAATGGTATCTTCACAAAGTCCATCTCCCTCTGTGCCAAGCACGATTGCCAATCTTTCCTCACTCATCAGACCTGGATCATCGATATTAACGGTATCATTTCGCAATGCCATGGCCGCTGTCTTAAATCCAAGCTGCTGTAGTTTTGCCATGCCATCTTCCGGCCATTTTTCTTTTTCCGGAAATATCGTCCAAGGCACCTGAAATACGGTTCCCATGCTCACCCGCATGGCTCTGCGGTACAACGGATTGCTGCATCCCGGTGTCAGAAGCACCGCATCCATGTGTAATGCCGCTGCCGAACGAAAAATCGCGCCAACATTGGTGGGATTGACGACATTTTCCAAAACAGCGATCCGCCGCGTATTGCTGCAAACTTCCTCTACTGTTGGCAGCGTCCGCCGTTTCATGGCGCACAGCATTCCCCGCGTCAGTGCGAATCCGGTCAGTTTTGTCAACACGTCATATTCTGCGGTGTAAACCGGAATGTCCCCGCAACGTGCGATCAGTTCTTTTGCCTGCGTTTCAATATGTTTATGCTCCACCAGCATGGAAATCGGCTCATATCCCGCATCCAGCGCCCGTTCCACGACTTTCGGACTTTCCGCGATAAAAATACCCGGCTTCGGTTCATTAATGCGCAATAATTGTACTTCAGAATACCGCGCATAAATATCCAACTCCGGTGCCGCAAAATCTGTAATCTCTATTATATTTGCCATCTATTTTTATACTCCTGTATCCTTTTCCCCAAAACAGTTTTTCATAAAAAAATAATGCGCGCTCTTATTCGCATTTACTATGCGCACCACCTATCATCTGGGAAAAAGTTTCTCCAAGTTATCCACAATTTTAGCATAATCTCATGAAATATGATAGCCGATGCTCATTGTTTTTTACAACTTTTCTTCCATTTTGTGGTAATAACCACAGTTTTTTTGTATCATCAGGGATATACTACATAGTATCAAAGAAAAGGAGGACATCGCATATGCCTATGATGAAAAATATAAACAAAGCCGAAGTGCTTGTATTAAAAGATGAAGTTGCTTATCAGGAGGGTCAGGTTGTCAGCAAAACACTTGCTCAGAACGATGCTTTAAGCGTTACTTTATTTGCCTTTGACAAAGACGAAGAAATCAGCACACATGAGTCTGGCGGAGATGCTTTCGTTACCTGCCTGGACGGTGTCGGACGCATCACCATTGATGGCGTAGAACATGAACTGCATGAGGGTGAATCCATTGTTATGCCAGCAAAACATCCGCATGCTGTTTACGGTAAAGAACAGTTTAAAATGCTGTTAGTGGTTGTATTCTAAATTCAAAACCGACTATCAAAAAAACAAATAGAATGGCAAAAATCCTCTGTTTTGCAAAACATGTCATGAATCTGCAAAGCAGGGGATTTTTCATATTTCAAGTCGAACGCACGTGAGACTTGGTGCGTGATTCTGGTCAGCG
>NZ_JRFU01000171.1 GCF_003122485.1 Eubacterium ramulus | reverse complement strand
GGACGCCACTGAAAAAGTGGTAAGTTTAGTATCGCAGGGCGTCAAATATGTGAAAAAATGTTCCTTGATAATAAAATATTGCTAAAATAGTGTTTTGAGGGATGCAAAATCTACCCTTTTGAGAGATGAATTTTCCTATTCTTCCTCATTTGGGCAGACTTCTCCCTTTAGTTTTAAAATTCGTTTTAAATTGACTGCAAATATTGATACTGCTCCTTGAAGTTGCATGTTTGATAGTCCAGCAGCATCACAACGACTATATCCGTGTATATTTTTTAATTCACTATTTTTTGCCTCTATCATATAGCGGGTTTTGAAACGTTCCTTGAAATATTGTGTTTTTTGAAACGCTTCTTGATTTTTATGATAATCCGATTTAATAGTGATACTATACGTTTTGGTTTTTGCATTTTCTTTATAGCAGCCATTACGATAAGGACAGACATGGCATTTATTAATATCGAAAAAATATTTGATACGTGTATTCTTTTTCTGATTACTACGTTTGTCAATTCGATATTTTATAGCCAAATGCCCCGCTGGGCACTGCATGGTATCCGCATCTTTATTAAAGATAAAGCCGTCCTCTGAACGAGTCCCTTTTATGATGCTCGGGTTAAGCTTTGAAATTAATTTATAGTCATTGCTTTGTGCGTCTTTTAAATTTTCCAGTGTGGAATATGCGGTATCTGCTATTACTTCATTAACGGTTGCACCTGCTACTTTACTTTTTTGAACCAGTACTGGAAGTTCCTGACCATCAAATGCTTCGCCGGATGTGATTGTTGCTGCTGTGATAATCCGTTCATCTGTCATGGCCAAATGAGTTTTGTATCCGTAAAAAGAAGAATTGACCGTTTTATGGCCAATCCGGGCATCCGGGTCAATGGATTGATCATAACAATCAATCTGATTATCCAAAATTTCGGATAACATAGAAGATTCTTCTTTAATCGTTGGCAGTTCTGAATACGGACTTTCCTGAACTGTGTTTAATAATTCATGACAGTATTCATTATACTCATCTAAAGAAGCTCGTTTTTCAGGTTCATCTGGCAGATAAATGTCTTTATCAGAATCTTTTAAAGCTGCTTTTAAAGAAGTAGAGGCTTTTTTCAACATTTCTCTCTGAGTAGTTTTATGATAACGGGCTTCTGTATGAGTTGAGTCAACAATTATAGTATTGCTTTTTAAAACACCTTGATTTATGGCAAGTTCTACACTTTTATTTATGAGCAGATCAAGTATATTTTCATCTTTTAAACGCTGCTTTCTGAATTTGGTTAAAAGACTAGGATGGATAACCTCTTCTTCTGGCGTTAATTCCAGAAAATATTTAAAAGACATATCATATCGTGATCTTTCAACAACACCATTATCAGAAAGGTTATAAAGATATTTTAAAAGCAGATATTTAAATAGCAATATAGGGTTTTTTGCATTACGTCCATTATCAAGGCAATATTTATTTTTTAATTCATCATATATAAAAGAAAAATCGACCAATTCCCTGATTTTTCTTAGAATATGATCTTTTGGAACAATCATGTCATATAAATCTGAATAATAACTAAGGCCAAGTTTAAGTTGGGATGATAACATTTCAACCTCCGACAATTATGATACCTTAATTATATCAGATATATGATTTTACGACCACTTTTTCAGTGGCGTCC
>NZ_JRFU01000170.1 GCF_003122485.1 Eubacterium ramulus | reverse complement strand
ATTTTTTCACATATTTGACGCCCTGCGATACTAAACTTACCACTTTTTCAGTGGCGTCCCTATAGAGGTGGGAGTCATCTCCCATCTGATATACTCCCTTTATAGAAAATTCTTTCGGACTTCTAAGCAGAAATGTTAATTACTCTGTTCTTACAAATTCGTGTGCTTCTTCCTGTCCACGCAGTACACGAAGTCCGCCAAGTGCCAGAGATTCCATCTCATTCTCACCCGGATATACGATAACCGGTGCGATCCACTCTGCATTTTTCTTTACTTCGTTTGTGAAGTACTCAGAATATGCAATTCCACCTGTCAGAATGATGGCTTCAATATCACCTGCAACTGTTGCAGCTTCCTCACCGATCTTACGTGCTACGTTTAATGCCATTGCATCATAGATCAGTTTTGCATGCTCATCGCCATTCTCGATCATTTTCTCAACTTCACGGCTGTCATTTACACCAAGATGTGCTACCAGACCGCCACGACTCTTCATTTTCTTGAGCATTTCTTTTGTAGTCATGCCGCTCTCACCAAAATATTTGATCAGAGACTGAACCGGAAGACCGCCTGCACGCTCCGGAGCGAATGGGCCATCCTCATCATTGATGATATCTGCAACTTTTCCGCCGTACTGTAAGGTTACGGAAATACCACCACCAAGATGTACTACGATCAGTTTGCAGTCTTTGTACTCTTTGTTATTCTCACGGGCATATTTCATAGCTGCAGCTCTTGTATTCAGGTTGTGACCGATACCTTTTCTTGTAATCTCTTTCAGACCTGTGATCTTCAGGATCGGCATCATCTCATCAACTGTTACACCGTCATAAATGAAAGCCGGGATTCCAAGTGGTTTTGCGATCGCATCTGCAATTACAGCGCCAAGGTTGGAAGCATGCTCCATTGCCGGTTTGTTTTTCAGCTGCCATACCATGTCATCATTTACACGGTAAGCGCCTGCCTTCAGAGGCGGAAGTAAACCACCACGGGCAACGATACCTGTCAGATCCTCCAGTTTTACATTTTTCTCTTTCAGAACTTCCATGATCATATCTTTACGGAACTCATACTGATCTACGATCAGGTCATATTTTGCGATCTCATCTGCAGAATGAGAGATGCTCTCTACAAAAATCTGCTGCTCGTCCTCATAATAAGCAATTTTTGTAGATGTGGAACCAGGATTTAAGATTAATAATTTTTCCATTGTAAGGTCCTCCTTCGACTCTTTTCTAAATTACTTCATACGCATTACCATTTCTGTCTCTCATTTTAACATATATTATATATAATATACAATATTTTCTTCGAAAATAGAGAAAAAAATATGACACTGAAACGATTTTGCATATAAATCATTCCAATGCCATATTCTTCTTATCTTTTATTTTTTACCATTCAAGAATGCTCCGGCATTCTTGTTGCGAGGTGCGCGTCATGCA
>NZ_JRFU01000017.1 GCF_003122485.1 Eubacterium ramulus | reverse complement strand
TCCTGAAAGAAAACGGACTTTGCCGACTGGTTCTCGCACATGGAGATGCCGTCCTGTCGGATACATGTACTACATTTCCACGGGAATTTCATACCTTTTCCAATCACATAGAAAAGACTTTAATGCCAAGCTGCCCGGCGGTCATTGATCTGTGGAAAGAAGAAACCAAACTTTCTTTTCCTTCTGTCAATGCCAGTCTGTGTTCTGATACGAACAATCTGCTTTTTTCTGTTCGAAGCCATCTGATCTCTCTGATGCAAAACAGCCCAGACTCTCCGGAACATATTTTGCTGGAATGTTTTTATATTCTTCTGGAATTGCAGCAGCAGACGTTATCTTTGGATTTACTGGCAGATTATTTTTCAGAATCTGTCATTGGGCAGCTTTCTGATGCCATTGAACAGATGGATTTTCCACTGGAAGATACCTTGCTGGAATGTAATGAACTTCTTCAGGATCTCGCCGTCAATTACCAAAAGGAAGGGCTTTACAGCAGTTTTCTGACTCCGCTTCTGGCACTTGCAGACCAGATTTCAGAAGGCACTGTCAATTATGATCTGGCAGAAGAATGGGATGCTTTTGAACAGCAGTTTTTCCAATATCAGGCTCTGATCCGAAATTTTCTTGCAAATGAATTTTTCTCTGATCTGCTGTCTCCCGACGGCGATCTGGAAAGCATGATCGTACAAATGCAATGGATTGGCATGGAATATGGCGTTGTCCGCCACAGTATTTTTTTGAAATGGTTGCTTGAAGGAAAAGGAAATCTCTGCTATGAAGTGGTTCGTGATTCGCTGGTCATACTGACACGAATGACCGGATATGAAAAAGATGATATTTACGAATATCTGGAAAACAGTTTTGATTCCCTTTATTGGGACTGGGGATATTTTGCAATGATCGTATCTGATTTTTTAAATGTGCAGTGATTCTGAGAAAAAAGGACAAATTTTAAGCCCGATCGATGATTTTCTTCTCCGACCGGGCTTTTAATGAATTTCCTGTAATTTCATTGTCTACACCTTCAACTTTCTCAGATTATTAATAATTACTTATGTTCCTTTTGGACCGTACCTCCTATCTTAGATTTTGAGTTCTTCCTTCTCATTTCATTGGACTGTACCTCTATTTCTTAAGTTCTTTTTGTTGATATTATAGTAACGCACTTCCCCTGTTTTGTCAATACTTTTCTGTTATTTTTTATTTATGTTGATATTTTTCTGTCTTTTCTTTTATTTTCTTCATATTTACTGTTTTTTATTCCCGACTCTATGATATGTAATGTATGACTTTTAAGTTATAATTCTTTATTTTACTCTTTGCATAAGTCTCTTTCTTTAATAACAGAATTATTTCTCTGGCGCAGCATTTCTAACCGTAGTATAATACATAAGTATATAAACTACTTCTATTTAACAATCATGGAAAATTGCCTAAAACCGGCAATAGTGAGGGTAAAACAATGAACAGAAAATGGTGGCATGACAAGGTAGCATATCAGATTTATCCAAAAAGTTTTCTGGATACCAACGGAGACGGTATTGGCGATCTGAGAGGAGTTATTTCAAAACTGGATTATTTAAAACAGCTGGGAATCGACATGATCTGGCTCTCTCCTGTCTATAAATCTCCGTTTGTAGATCAGGGTTATGACATTGCCGATTATTATGCGATTGCAGAAGAATTCGGTACAATGGAAGACTTTGACGAATTACTGGCAGAAGCAAAAAAACGTAATATGTATATTATTATGGATCTGGTTATTAACCACTGCTCCGATCAGCATGAATGGTTCCAGAAAGCACTGGCAGATCCTGATGGTGAATATGCAGATTACTTCTACTTTCGCAAGGGGAAGAACGGAAATCCACCAAGCAATTACCGTTCCTACTTTGGCGGAAGCTGCTGGGAACCAGTACCTGGTACCGACAAATATTATTTCCACATGTTTGCCAAAGAACAACCGGATTTAAACTGGGAAAACCCGGTTCTTCGTCAAAAACTTTACGATATGATCAACTGGTGGCTGGATAAAGGACTTGCCGGTTTTCGAATTGATGCGATCATCAATATCAAAAAGGATCTTAATTTTCCTGATTATGAACCGGATGGTCCAGACGGAATGGTCAACTGTTCCAAAATGGTAGACAGTGTCGATGGCGTTGGCAAATTACTGGAAGATTTAAAAAAACACACCTTCGAAAAATATGATGCCTTTACTGTTGGTGAAGTTTTTAATATGAAAGCCGATGAACTTGCTGAGTTCATTGGCGAAAACGGTCATTTTTCAAGCATGTTTGATTTCAGTGCACACTGCCTGACAGAAGGCAAACGCGGCTGGTATGAAGCCGGACCGGTTCAATTTAAAGACTGGAGAGCGGCTATCACCAATGCACAGCTTACCGCGCAAACCTGTGGTTTTGAGGCAAACATTATTGAAAACCATGATGAACCAAGAGGTGTATCACGCTTTTTACCAAGCTATGCACAGAACCCGGCTGGTACAAAAATGCTTGCCACTGTCAGCATTCTGTTACGTGGAATTCCTTTTATTTATCAAGGACAGGAGATTGGTATGCAAAATGCCATATGGAACAGTATAGATGAATTCAATGACATCAGCACCAAAGATCAGTATCGCATTGCAAGAGATGCCGGATTAACAGACCGTGAGGCTCTGGCTGTATGCAATCGAATGAGTCGTGATAATGCCAGAACCCCGGTACAATGGAGCGATCAGCCAAATGCCGGCTTTACCAGCGGAACCCCCTGGCTGAAGATAAATCCAAATTATACTCAGATAAACGTGGCAAATCAGGAAAACGATCCATCTTCTGTGTTAAACTATTATCGCAGATTAATTGCCCTGCGAAAATCAACCGCTTATAAGGAAGTATTCACCTATGGAAAATTTGTTCCTGCTTACCAACATACGGACTCTGTAATGGCATATTATCGTGAAACAGAAACTCAACGCATTCTGGTTGCTGCCAATTTTAGTAAAAAACCTGTTACCCTGAATTTGGAGCATCCGGCAAAACAGGTTCTTTTGTCAAATATGGAAGCCACAGACATTATGGACTCTACATTATCAGATTCCTTAGAATCAGCAACTCTGCCATTAAGAAGCTGTGAAATACTTGTTCTGGAATTAGAATAAATATGCATAAGTTTGTCTGTTTACTTCAGGCAAACAGCAAGATAAAAAAGAGAGAGGAACACCGAAATGATGAGGTGCCGTAACGAAGGTTTTGAAATCAAGTGGCAAAGACAATCGGTACGGTATATTGCAGAAAAATCTAAAAATCATATTTGGAGGAAATTGCATTCAAGTCGAACGCACGTGAGACTTGGTGCGTGATTCTGGTCAGC
>NZ_JRFU01000169.1 GCF_003122485.1 Eubacterium ramulus | reverse complement strand
CTGACCAGAATCACGCACCAAGTCTCACGTGCGTTCGACTTGAATAAAAAATGAAGCGGACAAATATATTAAGATTAGGAAAGGAACAGTTTGGTATGAACGTCTATCAGGGAAAAAGCGTATTTGGTGGCATTGCCATTGGACATTTATGCGTATACAAAAAAGGTGAGCAGCAGGTAACACGTCAGAAAATCGAGGACGTGGAAGCTGAAGTAAAACGTTTTCAGGATGCGAAGGAAGCTGCCCAGGCACAGTTAGGCGAACTGTATGATAAGGCGGTCAAAGAAGTCGGCGAGGCAAATGCAGCTATTTTTGAAATGCATCAGATGCTTCTGGAAGATGAGGATTATCAGGATTCTGCGGAAAATATCATCCGCACCCAGAAGGTAAATGCAGAGTATGCGACAGCAGTAACAAGCGATCATTTTTCTTCCATGTTTGCGGAGATGGATGACGACTATATGAAAGAGCGTGCGGCAGATATCCGTGATATTTCCGAGCGTGTGATCGCAAACTTAAGTGGTGAGAACAAGAGCAAAGTCGTTACGGATGAGCCAGTGATCATTCTGGCAGACGATCTGGCTCCGAGTGAGACCGTTCAGCTTGAAAAAGACAAAGTACTTTCTTTCGTAACAGTACATGGTTCTGTAAATTCCCATACAGCAATCCTTGCCCGTACCATGGGAATCCCGGCGCTGGTGAGCACAGAGATGGAGCTGACCGATGATCTGGACGGAAAACTGGCTGTTGTAGACGGAAATCACGGTATGATCTACGTGGAGCCGGATGCAGAGACCATGGAAAAAATGGAAGCTCTGAAAAAAGAGGAAGAGGAGAAAAAAGAACTTCTTCAGACCTTTAAAAATAAAGAAAGCGTTACCCTTGACGGTAAAAAAGTTTTAACTTACGCCAATATTGGAAATGTCAAAGATCTGGCACTTGTGCTTCAGAATGGTGCAGAAGGTATCGGACTTTTCAGAAGTGAGTTCTTATATCTGGAATCTGAGACTTATCCGACAGAGGAAGAACAGTTTGAGGTATACAAAAAAGTTGCAGAGACGATGGCAGGCAAACGTGTTATCATTCGTACTCTTGATATCGGTGCTGATAAACAGGCAGATTATTTTGAATTGGCAAAAGAAGAAAACCCGGCTATGGGTGTACGTGCCATCCGTATCTGCCTGACCAGACCGGAAATTTTCAAGACACAGCTGCGTGCACTGTTCCGTGCAAGTGCATTTGGTAACATTGCGATCATGTATCCGATGATCACTTCTTTATCCGAGATTGCACAGATCAAAGCTATCGTGGAAGAAGTAAAAGCGGAGCTGGATGCAGACAATGTTCCGTATGGCACACCAGAGCAGGGTATCATGATCGAAACTCCGGCAGCAGCAACCATCAGTGACCTGCTGGCAGAAGAAGTAGACTTCTTCAGTATCGGAACCAATGATCTGACACAGTATACACTGGCGATTGACCGTCAGAACCAGTCACTGGATTCCTTCTTTGATGCACATCATATCGCCGTACTTCGTATGATCAATCAGACCATTCAGAATGCACATAAAGCAGGCATCTGGTGTGGTATCTGTGGTGAACTTGGTGCAGACAGTGATCTGACAGAACTGTTCTTGGCAATGGGTATCGATGAGCTGTCCGTATCTCCGGGACGTCTGCTGACCATCCGCCGTCTGATTTGCGAGACAGACAGCAGCGTAAACAGAGAAGAAATTCTGAAAAAATGGTTGCACCAGAAATAAAATTTTATCTCTGATCTTACATTGATTTCTGTAAGAATTGGAGAGAACTGTAAAAGAGATATTATATACATCAGATGGGAGATGACTCCCACCTCTATAGGGACGCCACTGAAAAAGTGGTAAGTTTAGTATCGCAGGGCGTCAAATATGTGAAAAAAT
>NZ_JRFU01000168.1 GCF_003122485.1 Eubacterium ramulus | reverse complement strand
CTGCGTTCATGAGCAAGTAGCGAAAGCGGATTGCGAATGTCCGCTTTACGCAATTGAAACATTATCGTTGGGTGAGAAATCAAATTGTGCATGAACCGGGATGTACGGAAACAAACATGTGTAACCGTGATGATATACAATGGATAAATAATTTTTATACTCGGATGATGTCTACAAGTGATCCGCTGTCTTTATATCGAAAAACAATCAGGTCAAACAGAAAGACTCATTCATCATCAGGGGGTAAATCGGCATCGCGGCAGTGTGACGATTCACAACAAAAAGGAAAGCACAGTAGATTTTCACAGGAATCTCACAGGTGTGGAGTGTTCGTTTGGGGCACTATAATTGCAGTGATAGTTATATTCCTGTTTTTTAAAGTTATATTATAAATTTTTCTCAGAGATATATCGATATATTTTTATGACTTAGTACCTTGTCTATGGTTTTGAATGGACAAGGTACTTTTTTCGTTTTTATCTATTTTGTGTTTTAGGATAACATCTTTTGTAAAAAAATATTATGAAAATGGAAAATTCTGTAGTAAACGACAGGCTTTTTCCGTTATTATATATAGAAAAGATAAAACACAATCTTTTTACTACGGATATCTGTAACAAAAATTTTCAAATCTTCACTTAAAAGATTTCGGAAATACACGTAAATAACGGGGAGGAAACGTTATGCTTTTGTTTTTAACCATGCTGGACAGCGATGAGGAACAGTCCAAATTTGTTCAGCTTTATCATAAATATCGGTATTTTCTATGGTATCTGGCGCGTGAACGGTTGCAGGACGACCATCTGGCAGAGGATGCGGTACAGGAAACATTTTTAGCACTGACGCGTCATATGGACAAAGTTGGCAGTGTAGAGTCTGCCGCAACGCGGAATTTTTTGGCAACCATTGTAAAAAATAAGGCAACGGATCTCTTAAGAAAACGTCAGAAAATTACGGAAGATGAGGAGACTTCACAAAAACAGGAAGCAGAAGTTTCGGGTGAAGATCTGCTGAATCAATATCTGGCGCAGGAAAGTTATGAACGCATTTTGCATGCCATTCAAAAACTGGATGAAATTTATCGTGTGGTATTTGAATATAAATATTTGCATGAACTTTCAGATCGGGAGATTGCCAATCTGCTTGGCGTGACACCAAAAGTTGTAAATGTGCGGATTTTCCGAGCGCGGAAAAAGTTGCAAAATCTTCTGAGAGAGGAGTGATGGCACAGTGAACAGACAAAATCAGGGAAAATCAGAGAAAAACGAGTATATTTATAAAAAACGAAAAAAAGTGCGGGGCGCAGATGAAGTACTAAAACGGGCGCTGGAAGACTGCATGCAGGAAGAAGCGAACCAGGTGCAAAAAAAGATGGAACCGGAAGGACAGCATGCATTTTCAAAGCCATTTATTGAAAAAATGCAGTTTGTTTTAAAGCAGGGAAAACAGGCAGAAGAACAGCAGAAAAAGAAAGCACGTGGACGGCGATGGACCCGTGTGGCAGCCGCATGTATCGTATGTGTGATTGTGGCAAGTGGAAGCTGGATCGGGCTGCGTGGAAATTTTAAAATGTCGCAAAGTGAATCGTCTGCATTGACAGACCAGAAAGAAACTGCAAGCCGGGAGGAAAGTGCTGAAATGGGAAAGGCAGATCGTGCTGATACAATAAGTGGAAACGCAGATGCTTCTGATACGCAGGAGAATGAATCTACTGTTTTAAATCAGGACAAGAAAGAAAACAGTCAGGATTCGGTGAGTACAGAGGAAAATACATCAGCATCTACGGGGATACTTGCACAGAATGTGGATATAAAAGTGCTGGCAGTGACACCGACATCTCTGAAAGTGAGATTGACAAATAATGGTGATGATGACATTAGTTTTGGAGATGATTACGAAGGCATAGAAGTTTATGATGAAGCGACAGATACATGGATGGAGTGTAAAAAGCAGTATGAAATCGCATGTCACGATATTTTACATTTAGTGAAGTCAGGGGATAAACAGAATTGGTTTGACTGGTACGTAGACTGGGCAAATGTATACGGTTCTCTTGAGGCAGGGCATTACCGCCTGCTGAAAAATATTTCTATTGGAAATATCGATGGTGGTGATCAGTATGTGCAGTCAATTCAGATTGAATTTGATGTCAGATAACAGCAGCGATTGCAGGAGGAGAAGGATCATGAGAGAAAAGAAAAAAGCGAGAAAATGTTCTGTTTTGAGAAAATGGATACTTTGTATGTTGTTGGCTGGATGTATGCTATTAACAATCGGATGTGGAAAAAGCGCAATGTCAAGTGCAAACGGTGGTGCCACAAATCGCAGTGAAAGTGGTTTCAGTGCTTTTCGGGCAGATAATCAGAAAACAGCCAGTGAGGGAACAACGGCTGAGGATGGTGCCACAGAAGCAACAGTAAATACAGACGATGCCGTGGAACAAAGTGCACAGGACTTTGGAGAACAGGGAGCAGATACGAGTGGAACAGAATTTGAACAGATGGAAGGGGTTAACACAGAGCAGAAACTGATCAAAACAGTCAATATGTCAGCGGAGACTACCGAGTTTGATACATTGGTAGCGGATGTGCGGGCAAAGACGGAGAGTGCCGGCGGTTATGTGGAAAAATCAGATGTTGGCGGAAATTATGGCGGGGATACAACACGTTATGCATATCTTGTACTTCGAATTCCGGCAGAAAAACTGGATGATTTTGTGGGTGGCGTAAAGGATGCGTCCAATGTTCGGACATTTAGTGAAAGCACCGAGGATGTTACGTTGCAGTATACAGATATGGATACTCATATCAAAGCGCTGCGGGAAGAACTGGATGCACTATTTTCCATGATGGAACAGGCAACATCCATGAAAGATATTTTATCCATCCAGTCTCAGATTACAGATGTGCGATATGAGATTGAAAGCTATGAGTCTCAGCTTCGCGTATACGACAATCAGGTTACTTACAGTACCGTCTATCTGGATCTGTATGAGGTGAACCGGGAAAGTTCCACAACGGGAACAACCTTTGGAGAACGTGTGAAAGCAAAATTCAATGATAATATGTATCAGATGGGACAGGGGTTTCAGAATTTTATGGTTGGATTACTGGGCGGTCTGCCAATATTGCTCCCGATCGTTGTCATTTGTGTGGTGGTTGTCGTAGTGCTTCGCAAAATCTGGAAAAAGAGAAAAAATGATAAACAGAAGAAAGAGGAAGAATAAGATGACACATGGGAAGGTGTGATACTATGAAAGGGGAGAACATCATTCTGATTATTTCGTTGTGTATAGTTTGCATATTTGGAGTATCAGGATGTAGCAGAGAGAAAACTACAGTCACATCAAATGAAGAGATGAGTAGTACACAAATAAGTACATCCGAAGAGACATCTGTAAAAAATAAAATGATAATTGTATTAAAGGACAATGAGACAGGAGAATCGCTGGAAAGTAAAATCATTGATGATGAAGAGGTGATTTTGTCATTCAATAAAATATGCAGTGAATTTGAAAATCCGATAAATGAGAAGTATTCAAAGGCTTTTTTCGATAGCATAACCAGTGATGAATATACACTATACTTTTCCAGTAGTGATTTTGCTGAAACGGTACTTACAGGAGATGGTGTTGTGATTGTTGAGTGTAATGGTTTTTGTTATGAGCTGATAGTTGGTGGGAAAGAATGGCAAAGCATAGTTGATTATCTGGAAAGTATCTGTTAATGGAAGATGTAAATATTGTTGTATCCTTTTCAATGAATCTTTTGTAATGGGAATCCACCTTGCGGGATTCCCGTTTTTGTGGTAAAATAGAAAAACTTTAGTGAACATTTGTTCACTGACTTGAAAGGATGAAAAAATGGCAGATAAAGTAACATATGACGCGGGAAGTATTTCAGTACTGGAAGGCCTGGAAGCGGTTCGTAAGCGTCCGGGTATGTACATCGGAAGTGTGTCCCGCAAGGGTTTGAACCACCTGATCTATGAGATCGTAGATAATGCGGTGGATGAGCATCTGGCGGGAGCCTGCAGTGAGATTAAGGTCACACTGGAAGCAGACGGTTCCTGCACGGTGGAGGATAATGGACGTGGAATTCCGGTTGGCATGCATGAAAAAGGTGTACCGGCAGCACGTCTTGTTTTTTCTACGCTGCATGCAGGTGGAAAGTTTGATGATTCTGTATACAAGACCAGCGGTGGTCTGCATGGTGTTGGATCTTCGGTTGTAAATGCACTGTCTACCTATCTGGATGTGCAGATCAGCAG
>NZ_JRFU01000167.1 GCF_003122485.1 Eubacterium ramulus | reverse complement strand
TGTTTCTCACCACCTATAGAGGTGGGAGTCATCTCCCATCTGATATATTGCAGGAAGCTGACACAGATTTTTATCAAATTTGAAAAAAGAACATTAATGTTATCCCATGTACCATTTACTATGCAGAAACTTCTTTCAATCTTTCAGATATTCCTTTAAAAACGCTAAGTAGGTTTCTCCAAGTCTGCTGCGCATTCCCCTTCGATGCGTCAAATATCCAATCTGCATCTCACTTTCATCCTGGAGCGGAACCGCAATAATATCTTCTCCATTCAGATTCCGGTCGATCACACCACTGCAGACGGTATATCCGTTCAATCCGATCAGCAAATTAAAAAGCGTCGCCCGGTCACGGACACGAATGTTTTTCTTCCGCTCCGTCGTGGAAAAAATTTCTTCCGAAAAATAAAAAGAATTGTGTTCTCCCTGCTCAAAGGAAAGATACGGATATGCTTCCAGTTCTTCGTTCGTAATGATCGTATGATCTGCTAGCGGATGTCTCCTGCTGATAAACACATGCGGTCTCGCCGTAAACAGTGGGTGAAATTCCAGATCATTGGCTTTCATCAGTTTTCGGAGTACTTTCTCATTAAATTCGTTCAAAAACAGAATGCCGATCTCGCTTTTCATTTTTGCCACATCTTCAATGATCTCGTAAGTCTGCGTTTCACGTAAACTAAAATCATACTCTTCCTGACCGTATTGCTGGATCAGATCGACAAACGCATTGACCGCAAAGGAATAATGCTGCGTGGACACACAAAACTGCTTTTTTCCTCCGCTTCCATTTTTGTACTTGTCTTCCAGAATCGCCGCCTGCTCCAACACCTGTCTGGCATAGCCAAGGAAATCTTCTCCTTCCTTGGAAATATCAATGCCTTTATTTGTCCTGTGGAAAATTTCTACGTTCATTTCTTTTTCCAGATCATGGATGGCATTGGTCAGACTCGGCTGTGAAATGTAAAGTTTTTTCGCGGCTTCCGTGATGGTTCCTGTCTCTGCCACGGTAATCACATATTTTAATTGTTGCAGTGTCATATGTATCTTCCTCCATAATCGTCTCTCGGAACTATCTAACTGCCCTCGTAAGGTTGCAGGATTTCTCTACACATTCAAGTCTCACGTGCGTTCGACTCGAATGCAGAACAAGTGTTCTATTTTGCTTTTTATATTTATTTTTGCAATTCATCTCCCACCTGTAAAGGAAGGAGAATTCTTGCTATAATTTGTTAAAAGAAAATTGAGGGGGCTAATCTCTAAAATCAATCGCATCCTTTGAAAAGCCAGCCCTTACCGTAGTTCCTTCTCCTACTTCGGACTGTACCTGAATCGTATGCCCCAGTTTTTGCAACACTTCCCTGCACAGATACAGTCCAATTCCTGTGGAACGTTTGTCCTCATGTCCATTAAATCCGGTATAACCTTTTTCAAACACCCGTGGAATATCTTCACTGCGGATACCAATGCCCGTATCCCGGATTTCCAGCCAGATGTGCTGTGGTTCTTCCTGCACTTCAATGGAGATTTCACCCTCCGGCGTATATTTCACAGCGTTAGACAATAACTTCTCTAATACAAACGAAAGCCACTTTTCATCAGAGATAACCGTTGCTTCTGTTTTTTCATAATGCATCCGGATTTTGCGGCGGATCATGATTTTCGCATATTTGTGAATCACTTCGCGAATTACTGTATCTAGTGAAATCTGTTTTAAAATATAATCATTTGCGGTGCTGTTGATCCGCTGATACTGCAATGCCATTCCCACATATTCTTCGATACGAAACAGTTCTTCCTCAACATCCGTCAGATTCTGAAGCTGCTTTACATAAAGTTCTTCTGTAATCTCATCCTTTGACTCTGCTTCTTCCAGTTCACTGCGCTCCATCTGCAATAAAAGCTGAAGTCCCGCGATCGGCGTCTTGATCTGATGCACCCATTTCGCGTAATAATCCTTCATCTCGGATTGCTGTCTGGCTGCGGTATTCAACGTCAGTTGACGCTCAATATTCGCATTTTCCACAAGCTGTCCCAGCAGTTCCTCTGTCACGTCCTCCGTCTCCGGCAGTTTCATTTCACCGGAAAATGGCTGCTGCAACATATCTTTCAGATACCGCACTTTCCGATCATAACGAATATACGCAATGCATAACGCAAACGCAATAATGCACAAATCCAGTATTCCCGCATAGATCAGATCCCCCTCAGGGTGTCCAATCAAAAACAAATAAAGTACATGCATGCAAAGCATGACAATTGCCAGAATCAACCACTCTATATTTCGTTTGATAAAACTTTTTCCGGTTTTCATCCGATTCGATACCCGATTCCTTTCTTGGTCAGAATGAAGTCATCCAGTCCAACCGAAGATAACTTTTTCCGCAGACGATTGACGTTTACCGACAATGTATTTTCATCTACATAAGCATCGCTTTCCCATAGTTTTTCCATCAGTTCTTCCCGACTGACAATTTTTTCCTTATGTTCCATCAACGTCTGCAAAATCTTCAGTTCATTTTTCGTCAGTTCGATCTGCTGACCGTTCCAGATCAGACTCGCATCCAGCAGTTTCAATACTGCACCTTTATGTTCTAACATACTGCTGCTTCCCGCAAAGTCATAGCTTCTGCGCAGTAACGCCTGAATTTTCGCCGTCAGCACTTCCAGATCAAATGGCTTCGGGATAAAATCATCCCCTCCCATATTCATCGCCATGACGATATTCATATTGTCTGCCACAGAGGACAAAAAAATCACCGGCACTTTCGACACTTTGCGGATTTCCGTGCACCAATAATAGCCATTATAAAAAGGAAGTCGGATGTCCATCAGTACCAGCTGCGGATCAAATGCCGCAAACTCTGTCATGATCTGGCTGAGATCTTCTGCCACATGCACCTCAAAATTCCATTTTTCCAGATGCTTTTTTATCATTTTTCCGATGGTCTCATCATCTTCCACACAAAAAATTCGATACATAACTGCTGCCTTTCTGATTTTTTATCTCTACATTGCTTTTTCTATCCTATTTGTCTGATACAATCTGCTTCTTGCATAATCATCTACTTCTTGTCATATTAAGAATACTTTTTCCCTATTGTAACAGATTTTTTCTTGCTGTGTGGAAAAATTATGGTATCATAATCTATGATTACAGTGTCAAAAGGTCTGAGTCCACCTGTGCTTGCACAAGGGTGGATGAATGACCTTGGGGGCACGCCCCGATATGAGCATAAAAGTGGGATTTTTATCCCACGATATGCGAATAGCGGGAAGGATTGTGGGAGTGCAAAGCACGGAACAATCCGTGTAATCAAAATTTTGGTGTCAAAACACTGTATACAAAACGATATTTACGCCATAGAAAGGATGACAGCACAATGGCAAAGACACATCATCACACAATGGAAAGTCGAAGTAAAACAAAAAACAGCATCAAGCGTCTTTTTTTCTGTCTTCTGGCAATTTTTCTTCAGATTGCCTTTTTTCTTTCTATTGTAAAACGTCTGAATACACAGATGCCATGGATCAATGCCTTAACAAAAATTCTCGTACTGATCCTCATTTTATATATTTACAGCAAAAATAAAACATCTTCCCTGAAAATGCCATGGATCATATTAATTCTGATCATGCCGGTACTCGGTGTCTGTCTGTATCTGATGTTTCAGACAAACAAAGGTACCCGCAATATGCGCAAACGTTATCAGGAAATCGATGCCATTTTGCTGCCGTGTCTGCCGCAAGATCACGATATTTCACATCGCCTGAAAAAACATTATGCACCAGCCGGAAGTATTTCTGACTATCTGTATCGAAATGCCGCTTATCCTGTTTATCAAAATACGGATATTACCTATTACCCGGAAGCTGTACAGGGACTGGAAGCACAACTTGTCGATCTGGCAAAGGCAGAAAAATTCATTTTTATGGAATACCATGCCATTGAAAATGCTGATGCATGGGAAAAAATCCAGGATGTACTGATAGACCGGGTAAAGGCAGGTGTAGAAGTCCGGGTATTCTATGACGATATTGGTTCCATCAGTTTTCTGAATCACGATTTTACCAGACAGCTGGAAGCGCTTGGCATTGCCTGCCGCGTATTTAATCCCTTTGTTCCGGGTGTCAATTTATTTCTGAACAACCGTGATCATCGCAAAATTACGGTCATTGATGGAAAAGTAGGATTTACTGGCGGTTATAATCTTGCAAACGAATATTTTGGATTTTCTCACCCTTATGGAGAATGGAAAGATACCGGCATCCGTCTGGAGGGAGATGCAGTCAGATCTCTGACCATCACTTTTCTGGAAATGTGGAATGCGATTAAAAAGAGTCTGCCAAGCGATCGTTCTTTTGAACCTTATCTGACAGAGTACCAATATAAATCGGTTCAGCACGGATATGTCCAGCCTTATGCTGATAGTCCTCTGGATGATGAGCAGGTGGGAGAAGAAGTCTATATCAGTATGGCAAATAAAGCGGAGCATTACTGCTGGTTTATCACGCCGTATCTGATCCTTACCGATGAAATGTCACACGCTCTGTCTCTGGCTGCAAAACGTGATGTGGATGTCCGCATTATCACACCCGGAATCCCGGATAAAAAGATGGTTTACAGTGTTACCCGCTCTTTTTATCATCAACTGGTGTCCAATGGTGTCCGTATTTTTGAATGGACGCCCGGATTCTGTCATGCGAAAATGAGCATTGCCGATGATCGTATGGCTACCTGTGGTACCATCAATCTGGATTACCGCAGTCTGTATCATCATTTCGAAAATGGCTGTTTTATGGTGGACTGTCCAGCGGTTGATGAGATAAAACGTGATTTCAAACATACATTTTCACAATGCCGTGAAGTGACTGAAAAATACAAAGCCGGGCTCGGTGCGCACCTGCGTCTGGGACAGTTGATCTTACGGTTATTTGCTCAGTTGATGTAAAATTCACTCAGTTAATTTGCTGCAGTAAGGAAAATATATAGATGCAATTTGATTGCAATTTTTCCATATAAAAACATATTTACAAAAGAGGTTCAATATATTATGCATGTAGGAAAGAAAACACAGAAAAGAGAAAAATCAGCGATGACACTGTCTCTGTACGGCAGTCTCGTCTTTGCCATCGTGGAAATCGGCATGGCTGTTTTCTCCGGTTCTCAGGCGGTTCTTCTGGATGCGGTTTACGACAGCGTGGAATTTTTTATGATGCTTCCATCGATTTTTCTGATTCCGCTGATTTACCGCCCTGCCAATGAACAGCATCCATTTGGTTTTACTCAGGTGGAAACCGGATTCGTGGTGGTCAAAGGTGCCATCATGGCGGCGGTTACCTTTGGGTTGATTTTTAACAATATTCATCTGCTGCTTCATGGTGGACATATCGTATCTTTTAACACGATTTCGGCTTTTGAGCTTTTTGCCTGTGCCCTGAGTCTGACCATGGCAATCTGTCTCTTTTTTAAAAACAAACATATGAGTTCACCGATCGTGAACATTGAATTACAGACCTGGAAGATTGACTGCGTGGTTTCCCTTGGAATGGCGATTGCCTTTTTACTTCCGATCATCGTTCCATTCGCATGGTTCCAACGTCTGACGCCGTATCTGGATCAGATCATCACCATCGTACTGTCCGCATTTATGCTGCCGACACCGATCAAAACGGTAATTACCGGACTTCGTGACCTGATGCTCTGGCCGCCGGAAGCAGAGACCGTAGATGATATTAAAGCCACGGTAGAACCGATTATTGGTGGTTACGGGCACAAAAATCTGTATTACGATATTGTCCGCACCGGACGGAAACTCTGGATTAGTGTATACATTACCTTTGACAGAGACATTATCTCCCTGTCAAAATTCCAGATTCTTCAGACAAAATGCATTGCTGCTCTGGCAGAAAAATATCAGGATTTTTATTTTGAATTACTGCCGGATATTCAGTTAGACAGCGTAGATGAGGAAAAAATCAAGGCTCATACAGAGGAAGGGGATTGATTTTTGAAATGAAATATGAAAACGTTGTAATGGGCACTTTTGTCCGCCGCCACAATCGTTTTGTGGCAGAAGTAATAATCAATGGTTCCTTAGAAACCGTACATGTCAAAAATACCGGTCGCATGGGAGAACTGCTTTTTCCCGATGCAAAGGTAGCTCTGACCTGTTCGGACAATCCGAACCGCAAAACAAAATATGATCTGATCAGTGTATACAAAGAATCCCTGGGCTGGGTGAATATCGACAGTCAGGCTCCGAACAAGGTCGTTGGAGAATGGCTCGCCACTAAGGATTATACATTTATCAAACCGGAATACAAATACGGCGATTCCCGTCTTGATTTTTATATGGAGAAAGGCGAAGAAAAATATCTGATGGAAGTCAAAGGCTGTACGCTGGAAATTAATGGCATCGGATATTTCCCAGATGCGCCAAGTGAACGTGCAGTCCGTCATGTAAAAGAACTGCTCCATGCAAAAAAGCAAGGCTACCATTGTATCCTTGCTTTCGTGATTGCTATGCCGAACGTTTCTGTTGTCCGACCAAATATGTCCACACACCCAGCTTTTGGCGAAGTTCTAGAGGAAGCTCTGAGGAATGGCGTGGATGTGTGGTATCTGACATGTCAAATCACCCCTGACAGTATCTGTATTATTTAAACTGATCCTCATAGCTTACTGCATCCTCATACTGATTGGACTGCAGTATTATTTTAACTGTATGGTATACACAGCGTTTCAGTTCCCGGATATCCAGAGAACCATCCTCTAATGCCTGACGGATGCTTGCATGATCCCGTATATCACCCGGCATAACCATATCATTTCCGGCTTTCATACAACCTGCTGCCGTACATTCGCCGGCGGTAGAATCTGTGGTCGTTGTCCAGTCTGTCATAATGGCACCTTCAAATCCCCACTCGTCACGGGCAGCTTTTGTACAGATATCATAACTGTTTGCCGCATGCACACCGTTGATCAGATTGTAAGAGGTCATCATCGCCATCGGCTGTGCGTTGCAGATTGCAATCTCAAATCCTTTCAGGTAAATCTCACGCAAGGTTCGTTCTGACAAAATGGAATCGGAACCCATACGGTTGTCTTCCTGATTATTGCAGGCATAATGTTTGATGGTTGTGCCGCATCCTGGTACCGACTGTACGCCAAGTGTCATGGCAGAAGCCATCATACCTGCCAACAGCGGATCTTCGGAATAATATTCAAAGTTTCTGCCGCACAGCGGATTCCGGTGCAGACTCATACCCGGTGCAAGCCACAAAGTTACTTCAAATTCATTCATTTCTCCGGCAATCATCTGACCAAGTTTTTTCATCAGATCCAGATTCCAGCTCTGTGCCAGTAAAGTACCAACTGGGATTGCGGTACAATACTGATGATATACCGTTCCGGTCGGCTCCTTCGGCTCCGCAAAATAGCCATTTTCAAAGCCATCCAGAAAATCTCCGCCGTCAATGCTTCCATCTTCCCGCACCTGATACTCGCTGCGCAGACGTAAGCCCGCCGGTCCGTCAGCAAGCACGATACTTGCCACATTATAAGGATCTTTTTCCGCTACATTGACTGTTTCTGCCGCTGCACCCGGAACGGTCTGTCCTGCGGAACCAAGAGCACTTGCCCCCTGATCTTTTGCCGGATCTCCAGTGGCTAAAGCGATCAGTTCATCTGTAGACAACTGATCTACAATCTCGCCGGCTCTGCCCGGATAATGATCCTGCAATTCCTGATATATAATAGTAGCTGTCGGAAGATTTTCTGCCCAAATCCGGAAGTATGGCAATTGTTCCTTATTTGCTTCCTGTATCCAGGCATTCTGCTTTTCTTCCAGTTTCTCCTTATCCGGCTGCACTTCTTCCAGTTTTTCTTTTAACGGGCAAATATGTTCACACTGTACCAGTATTTTATCCTCATTCAACCGAAATCTGCCACAAAGAACCGCTTCGGATAACGAATTTCCAATCCAGATACCATAAATGCCTTCTTCCAGCATCCATGCTGCCTGTTCTTCTGAGTAGGATGCAAGGTGATATAAATCTGTAATCAGTTCCAGAGACTGTGTTTCACCCGGCGCCAGAAGTTTTGTTTTTTCAAAAGCGGTCAGACGACGAAATTCTTTGTGCAGTTTTCCCTGTGGACAGGAAACATACACCTGCACAACCTCTTTTCCAGAATATGTAGCGCCAATATTTGTCACATCAACAGATACGGAAAAAGATGGTCTTCCTTTTGATGATATCTTCTTTGAAACATCTGTTACTTTTATGTCAAAATCGGTGTAAGACAATCCATAGCCAAAACTGTAGCGCACCGGAACGTCAAAGGTATCGAAATACCGATATCCGACATAAATGCCTTCCCTGTATTCTTCCCGGTAAACATCGCCGCTCTTGTGACTGAAATATGCCGCATTCGGATAATCCATATAGTCCAATGCCCAGGTATCCGTCATTTTTCCGGAAGGAGTCACTTTGCCGGAAATCACATCTGCCAGCGCATTACCGCCTTCCTGACCAGCCTGCACAAACTGCAGGATTGCTGTGATATTGGAAAATTCATCAGTAAAAGCAAGATCGATCAAACCACCGGTATTTACCACCAGAATAACTTTTTCATAGGCTTCACATAACGCCGCGATCTGTGCCCGCTCTTCTTCTGTAATATAGTAATCCCCCGGCTCGTCCCGGCGGTCTGCATTTTCTCCCGCAATCCGGGCAAGAACGTAAATACCAACCTCGGCGCCATCTGCTTTTGCTGCTTCCGCATCAACTGGCTCTCCTGCCGGCATGGAAAACGGCGTTGTGGAATAGGCTTCAAAAAAGTTTCCATTGCACTCTTCCTTCAGTTTTCGGAAAATTTCTGCTTTCCAGCTCTCCCGCGCCTGCATATAACCGCTGTCATATCCGTCAAGCCAATCTCCACTTGTAATCTCAAATCCTGCATTTTTCAATCCGTCATAAATATTGACATTATATCGGTTATTGACATCTCCGGAACCAGTTCCACCTTTGATGGTGCGTACCGCTCCCGCACCATACAGACCAATTTTCGTTCCCGGCTTCAAAGGCAGCGTCTGTGCTTCATTTTTTAATAGTACAAATCCTTCCGCTGCCGCTTCCCTTGCAAGAATGGCATTGTCTTTTTCACGCTGTGACATTTCTGTGGATGTCGTTCCTACGTACCCTCTTTTTCGCAGTTTCATGATAACCCTCCTTAAAACAGAGAAAGCGCAAATATGCCGAAGCATACTTACGCCTTCTACTTGTATGCTATGCACACACTTTATATTCTTATTTTGTACCGAAAATACGATCTCCTGCATCGCCAAGTCCCGGGCAGATATAAGCATGATCATTTAATTCACGATCAAGCTGTCCGATGTAAATCTGAACATCCGGATGTGCCTCATGCAGTCTCTTAACACCTTCCGGTGCAGCGATAACAAACATGCATTTGATATTTTTTCCACCATGTTTTTTGATAAAATCTACGGCTGCCACAGCAGATCCACCGGTTGCAAGCATTGGGTCTACGACTACGATGAGACGCTGGTCGATCGGATCCGGCAGTTTGCAGTAATACTCATGCGGTTCATGTGTCTCAGGATCACGGTACAGACCGATATGTCCGATCTTTGCAGACGGAACCAGAGTTGTTACACCATTTACCATTCCAAGACCTGCACGAAGGACCGGTACGATCGCCAGTTTTTTACCGGAGATCATCGGACTTTTGCATGTCTCGATTGGAGTCTCGATCTCCACATCCTCGGTTGGCAGATCGCGAAGTGCCTCATATCCCATCAGTACGGCAATCTCCTCGATCAGTTTACGGAACTCATTTGTTCCTGTATTTTTGTTGCGGATCATTGATATTTTATGCTTGATCAGCGGATGATCCATGATAAATACATTTTCCATTTTTTCCATCTAAAAAACCTCCTGGCCAGACTTCTCGTTTCTTCAAGGATAACGGATTGCAGGTGATAAGTCAACCGCATCATTGCAGTTCACACGCGCCATTCGCAAGATTTTCTTGCTCTCTTTTTTGTTTTCCATTATACTGATTAGTCAGGGTCTGATGTATGAGTGCTTTGTATACCAGATGAGAGATGACTCCCATCTGATATAGCCTCCGGCTGGATTGCAGAGATGCGCAAAGGAAATATGTCATGCATAGCATGACGCACATCTCGCAGCAAGAATACTGAGAGCATTCTTGATCATCAGAACATGTAACCATAAAATCGTTATAAAAATAGTAGGAGAATGAATTTATGAAAACAAACGAAAACGGCATCTATGATGCCAGAACGCTTGGGCTTCCGAAAATGCTGATCCTCGGTCTTCAGCATATGTTTGCCATGTTCGGTGCAACGATCCTTGTCCCGGTTCTGGTAAACACCTATTTCCACGGCGAAGGCTTATCCATTCAGGTAACACTGTTCTGCGCCGGAATCGGAACTCTGCTGTTCCACCTAATGACACGTTTTAAAGTGCCTGCATTTCTCGGTTCTTCCTTTGCATTTCTGGGTGGTTTCCAGACTGTTGCAAATCTGGATACCGGAATTTTCGCAAACATGAGCTACGGTGAAAAACTTCCATATGCATGTGGTGGTGTCCTGATCGCCGGTCTGCTCTACCTCGTTTTATCCCTGATCATCAAGGTCATCGGTGTACGCCGGGTTATGCGTTTCCTTCCGCCGGTTGTAACCGGACCGATCATCATCTGTATCGGACTGAGCCTTGCACCTTCCGCGATCTCCAATGCCTCCACCAACTGGCCGCTGGCACTGATCGCCCTTGCTACCGTTATTATTTTCAATATCTGGGGCAAAGGAATGTTCAAGATCATCCCGATCCTGATGGGTATCATCGTATCCTATGTGGCTGCCCTGATCATGAACGCTGCAGGAATGACCTGTGCAGACGGAAGTGCCATTTTAAACTTCAGCGGTGTTGCTGACGCTGCCGTTATCGGAGTACCGCAGTTCTTCCTCTGCAAGTTTAACATTACAGCCATTCTTGCAATGGCTCCGATTGCCATCGCATCCATGATGGAGCATGTCGGTGATATTTCTGCCATCTCCGCAACTGTTGGTGAAAACTTTATCGAAGATCCGGGACTTCACCGCACACTGCTTGGTGATGGTCTTGCAACTGCTCTCTCCGCTCTGATCGGTGGACCAGCAAACACAACCTACGGTGAGAATACAAGTGTACTGGCGCTGAGCCGTGTATATGATCCGAAGGTTATCCGTCTGGCAGCTTTTTATGCGATCATCTTAAGTTTCATCCCGAAAATGGCAGAGATTATCAGTTCTCTTCCGGCTGCGATCATCGGTGGTATCAGTTTCATCCTTTATGGAATGATCTCCGCTGTCGGTATCCGCAACGTTGTTGAAAATAAGGTAGATCTGACAAAATCCCGTAACCTTGTTATTGCAGCATGTATCCTTGTCTGCGGTCTGGGTTTCTCAGACGGTCTGACTTTCCATGTTGGAGGCACAGCAATTACACTGACCAGTCTTGCTCTGGCAGCGATTGTTGGTATTGTATTAAATGCGATCCTTCCGGGAAATGAGTACAGCTTTGAAAGCAGTACAAAACAAAACAAGAAAGTGTGCTAACACACACTTACGCGAATAAAATTATTAATAGCACATCTTTCTTGCTCGCGCCGAACACGATTGCGAAGCAATAATTTCTTCTCGTGTGAGTGTGCATCGTCTGCACGAAGTGCTTTTATTTGATAGGAAATTCATGTAATTTCCTATCAAATAACAAAAAAGTCGCTGACATTCTTTTTTAAGAGTGCCAACGACTTTTTTTCACGTACTTTCTATCTTAAGATTTCTCAGCATTCTATCAGCATTTTCCAAACTCAGCATTTTTTATTACATTGAAAGCTTTCCGATTTCTTTTGCATATTCTAACAGTTCCCTGTTTGCTTCATTCAATGGTCCAAATGCCTCCATCGGCAAAGTACAAATGCAGGTTTCACACTGCTCCATCCACTTTTTTGCTTCCTCAATCTGCGCCTTTTCTATCGGATAAAACGCTTTCTGTGAAACCACCTCTGCCGCCAGCGCTCTGGCAGTCGGATATTCCAGATCATTTTTCTGCAAAATACCTGCCACAAAAGGCACATTTTCCCGCTGCAGGCGGTTATATGCCGCAATACCGCTTCCGCCCCCGCCGATGACAAACACCTTCGGCTCCGATTTGGCTCCCTGCAAAAAGACCTCTCCTGTCACCGGATCAAATGCCGTCTCTGTCACACCGTACAACTGTTGTACATAATCCCCGGAAAAGATCTCCTCCGGTGTACCGATACGATCGATATGGTCTCCTTTCACACAGGCAATGGTATCAGACACCTTCTGCGCCAGATCCAACTCATGTAACGACATGATGATCGCCAGATTCCGCTCTCTGGCAAGCATCCGGATATTTGCCAGAATATCCAGCTTAAATCCCATATCCAGATAAGACGTCGGCTCATCCAGTAACAGAATATCCGTATCCTGACAGATCGCCCGAGCAAGCATCAGACGTTGCCGCTGACCGTCACTCATTTTCCGAAAATCCTGATCCTGCACATCCTGCGCATGCACCAGTGCAATGGCTTCGTCTACTTTTTCCCAGTCCTCTTTGGCTAAAATGCCAAACCTGCCGGTGTAAGGATAGCGCCCGGAAGCCACCACATCCCGTCCTGTCAGGAGTTCCGTCTGCAGACGTTCCGTCATAACCATAGAGAGACTTTTCGAAACATCGCTGTCCCGCATGTTATTCATGGATTCCTGTCCCAGATAGATCGTTCCGCCAATGCGTTTCAACTGCCGGGTAATGGTTTTTAAAATAGTAGATTTTCCGGCACCGTTTGGTCCGATCAGTGTCAGTACCTGCCCGGAAACAACTTTTAAATTTACATCTTTGATCAGTGGTGTTTTATCATATCCTACCACAAGATTTTCTGTTCTCAGTTCCATCATCTGTTCCCCTGCTTTCTCAGCATTGCTGCAATGACCACCGGCACCAGAAATATCGCCGTTACGGAACTGATGCTGATCTCCGTCGGTGCAAATACCGTCCGGGCGATTCCGTCACAAAACAGTGTCACCACCGCGCCGCACAGGAAACATCCCGGTATCATAATGATTGGTTTTGCCGTTTTCGTGATCAGTTTTACCAGATGCGGCACTGCGATTCCCACAAAGGAAATCGGTCCGGCAAACGCGGTTACACAGGCAGATAACATACTGGAAAGTAAGATCAGACCGATCCGTAACGCTTTGATATTTACGCCCATATTTCGAGCATAAGATTCTCCTAGCTGATACGCTCCGATCGGTTTTGCCAGAAAAAAAGTGACCGCCATCGTAACTGCCACAATCCACAGAATCATCCGCACATTATCCCAAGTCATTCCGGAAAAACTTCCCAATGACCAGTTGTGCAAGTTTACGATATTGGAATCATCTGCAAAGGTCACGCAAAAATCGGTAATTGCGGAACAGATATATCCGATCATAATACCACAGACTACCAGCAGCGACATTTTCGACACCCGAAAGGAAATCAGCAGGACAAATCCCATGGCGATCAGTGATCCCACAAAAGCTGCTGCCACCATTCCGGCAGAATTTAACATGATGCTTCGCTGCAGGCAGACAATCATCGTCAGTGCCACCACCAGTTTTGCGCCGGAAGAAATTCCAAGCACATACGGACCTGCGATCGGATTCTGAAAGAAACTCTGCAGCAAAAATCCGGATACCGATAAGGCTCCGCCTAACAAAATTGCTGCCATGATACGCGGAAGACGGATTTTCCAGATGACCTGATACAGGGTGGAATCACTGCCTTTTCCGAAAATCTCCGGCAGGTCAGACAGAGACAGTTCTACCGTTCCCACACCTACATTCCACAGGAATAACCCGATCAGAGCACATATTAAAATGATAAAAGATATCGTATATCGTTTTTTCACGCTTCGTTCCTCACAAAATATTATTGAATATGCTTCAGAAAATGATAGTCTGTATCATCACTTCCGGTCAGAACCTTATTCAGATCCTCGATAAAATCACAGGTCATGCTTGTCTGCTGATAAAAGTTACTTCCGGTGGTATAAACCTGTCCGGATTTTACCGCTTTAAAATCGGCAAACAGGCTGTTTTTTTTGATCAGTTCATCTACGGATGTCAATTCTCCCTCAATGGTTCCATTATAGATCAGAATATCCGCATCTTTCTCTGCCACATAGAAATCTTCCATCTGCATTTTCATCGTAGACAAAGCACTGTCTTCTTCCGGCAGATAACCGTTCAGGGAATAGTTACCGCCTGCCAGCTCGATCATGGAAGATACATAATCGTTCGGTTTGCGTACTGTAATAGTTCCATCGGAAGATACCGCAAAAAATGCCACCGACAAACCGGTATTTTCTTTTTCCAGAATTGGCTGGATACGCTCTGCCTGCTCTTTGAAAAATTCATTTGCCTGCTGCTCCCGGTTAAATAACACACCAAACAGACGGATCCATTCCAGACGTCCAAGGGGATGTTTTTCATAGCTGGAACGTTCAATCATGACCGGGATCCCAAGCTCTTCCAGTTTTTCCTTTACTTCCGGATTATGGGTGATCATGGTATTTTCAATGGCAAACTGACAGTTATTGCTCAAAAGCAGCTCATAATCCGGTGCACTGTATTTACCCGCATAAGTCAAAGTGCCTGCTTTCATGGCATCTGCTGCCTCCTGCACGTACCAGTCTTTTTCCTTGGTTCCGGTAAAGGAAATGTGGGAAAGCGCTCCCGCTTTGCTCACCAGATCCATCACCGCGCTGGAAACCAGATACACGTCATTTAACGGCTGCTGCAACACCACAATATTCGATGGCACATCCGTCGGAACCGATGCTCCTTTCGGAACAAGCAAAAAACGACCGCCATCCACGATCGTTACCAGTTTATATGCTCCATATTGTTCTACGCTGAACTGATCGGCGTATGAAAGATTCATACGCCCCTCACTGTTCAGATCATTGAAACTTACTTCCGTCGGGAAAGAAAATGTCAATGTATAATCGATCTCATGCGGTGTGCTCATAGCTGTAGTATCGCCTACCACATCCATCTCACAAGGCACGCCATCAATTGGGAAAGTAAAGGTAGAATTACCACCTTCATTTTCATTCAAATATTTTTCCCCGTCTACGATCATGTAATCGTAATGGGTACTGCTCCAGACGATGGTTGCCGTCGCCTGACCATCTGTCACAGTCACAGTTGCCGGGGAATCCACGGTCGCTCTGCCAGTGCCGCCACTCAGCTCCACATTTACACTGTAAGTACCGTCTTCCAGAACATTCGCATCCGCATCTTCCTCTTTGTTGTCTGTCGCTGCACTGTCTGCTTTTTCTGCATCCGCACTAACTTCTGTGGTTGAAGACGCACCTGCATCTGTCGTATTTTTCTGACCACATCCTGCCAGCATGCCAGCGCCTAAAACCATAGATAAAATAACTGCTGCTATTCTTTTTTTCATACGCTATCCTTACTCTGCGTTCTGAACATCAGAAACGCTTACTTTGTGATCGTACCAAGTTCCTTTTGTTCCAAGGATTGCCAGATCAAACTCCTGATCCAGTGCTTCTACCGGTACATCAAATGCGTATACTTCTTCGCTTGTTCCATCACTGTAAGTAACTTCCTCAGATGTCGGCTGTAACAGCTCTGCGCCGTCTTTTGCTGCATCCTCTGCAGTTCCAACATACAGATTTACGATTTTTTTGGAAACCAGTCTGATGTGCATGGTCATTTTGCCATCTTTTACTGTTAATGTGCCACATCCCTCATCTGCCTCATTTACATGGAACATGCTGCTGTCTGTGTTAAATTTTGCGGTATAAGTACCATCTTCCAGCGCAGATGTTGCTGTAACTGCGTCACTAGATTTTACGGCATCACCCAGAGATTCAATGGCAGCTTTTGTGTGTGCTACATAGATCTGCTGGATTTCCGGAATCTCACCAAGACCTGCAATCTGTGTATCTACTTTGTCAAAATATCCTGCTGCTTTAAACAGGCTCTTCCAGGAATCGCCGTCATCACCTGCCATATCGTTGTTTGCATGATCTCCTGCAACAACCATTAACGGTCTTAAGATTACATTTTTATATCCTGCTGCATGTACTTCTTCGATTACCTGCTCATGAGCAGTCTCTTCCGGCTCACCCTCTACGGTTCCGATAAATACATTATCGTATCCAAGGTCTTTCATCTGAGAAGCCATCTGGCTGTAGCTGATTTTTGCTGTATGGGAAGTACCATGTCCCATAAATACAAATGCTGTGCCATCTTCTTTTGCTGCCTCTAAGGAATCATATCCGGCTGTCTTTACTGCCTCTGCTGTGATATCCTCTGCTACAGCTGCTTTATCTTCATTGACAACTGTGGCATCCGCACCAACTTCGCCAAGTAATGGCTCTGCTACGGTAACTGTATCAAATTTGTCTTTGTAATTATCCAGAGTTTCTACTAACTCATCATACTCTGCTCCATGCATTAAATGTGTCGGCTGTACCACCAGATTTTTTACACCGTTATCAACGGCTCTCTGTAAAGCCTGATCTACATTGTCGATTTTTTCACCATCTCTTGCCTGAACGTGGTTGATGATGATCTGTGCAGTAAATGCACGTCTTACAGACCAGTCCGGATATGCAGTCTGAAGTGCTTTCTCAATACCGCCGATATCTGCTACACGGCTGTCATTGAAAGATGTACCAAAACTTACTACCAGAAGTTCGTTTTCACCAATTCCGTCCTCATTTAACGGATCGTCTTTGGAAGCGTCTCCGGTATCTCTGCCGAAATAATCCGGATCTGCATTTTCACCTTCTACCAGTGCCTTCTGTGCATCGGTCAGTTTATCCCATGCTTCTTTTGCTGCTGCACACTGCTCATCTGTTTTGTCTGTACGCTCCTGTACATAGATGGCATCGATCAGAGCCGCTACTTTGTCTGCTGCTTCCTGATCTGTCTCTGTCTCACTCTGCGCGCTTGTTGTGTTTGTGTCTGCATTCTTGTTTCCGCATCCGCCAAGCAATCCGACTGCCATGGTAAATACTGCCATTAAGGCTACAATTCTCTTTTTCATGTTTATTCTCTCCTCGTATAATGAAAATAAGTGATTTCTTCCACAGGGTACGGTATCCACCCGGAAATAAAATCATTTCCACCAAAACAAAACTCCGCTTAAGATTCTCAAGCGGAGTAAATGCCATTCAAAGGAATTCAAAACTGACTTCCAAAACAGTACGACCAATTACTCGTGATCATGGGATTCACCCTGTACCAGACAAATGGCAGGTTTCCTGGCTGAAAGATCATCATACAGATTCTGCCTTCCCAATGCACTTGCATCAGTGACAAATCATCGAATCCATACTCCCTTATCACAGTGACGAGATCGTACAGGAATCACACCTGTTTCCCTTTTAACCGTTCCACGCCTCCAATTTACAACATAACCTGTCGTAAAGCTGCATCGCTACTTATTTTTCCAAATCTGTTTCAGCAGTTTTTCAGAAACGGACGGCACCAATTATCTTTCTCTATGAAATTGTACTTATACTATCACATCTAAAAAACAGATACAACCCTTTTTCCATAATGTACGCTCAGAATTCATCGTTTTCGAAAGACTCCGAGAGTACATCATATTCTGCTTTTACATGTGTATCTCAGAAAAAGGAATTCCTTCTTCTCTCAGTACTTCTGCCTCCATCTCCCTGCAGGTAAAAAGAAAAATCTGATTCTCCTGCCTGGCAAGCCAGCGTAACGTCTGACGCAGACGCTCCGTATCATAACCTGCAAAAGCCTCATCCAGCAAAAACGGCAACGCTTCTTCTTTCGCTAGCAGTTTTCCTGCTGCCATACGATAGGCAAAATATGCCTGCTGCTTCGTTCCCTGACTGTAGGCTTCCGGCGCACGGCTCTTTTGATGTTCCGACAATACGATGCCCTGTTCTTCGGAAACCTGAAGCTGCCCATGTACATTTCCGGTAATCTGTGATAAAATCTCCGACATTTCCCGATTCAGCACATGCTCCAGCGTTTTTGACATTCCAGATGCCAGTCGCTGCATCGTATCCGCTGCCAGCGCAAGCGCCTGAATATCCTGATCTGCTACCTTCTCCTGCGCCGTCTGAAACTGCAGTTCCTGCAGCTGTTCTGTCAGATTTGCAGCTTCCACTTCTTTTTCCTGTATCTGACCAATGATCTGATCCCCGGAACCTTCCTGCCTTGCCTCCTGCATCTGAAGTGCTTTTTTCTGCTCCTGAAAGGTTTCTATCTGCTGTTCCAATGCAGATTTCTTCTGTTGAAACGACGCAAGCTGCTTTGCAGCCTTTTGGTATACCTCCTCATCACCGTATGCTACTCCTGCATCTTCCTCTGCTGCTTCTGTTTCCGCTTCCTGAACTTTCTTTTGTCTGCCATATGCCAAAATAAGTCCTGCCAGAATGAAAGCAATACAGATCACATTCAAAATCGGTGCTATTTTTTGAAATCCATCCAAAGACGCCCTTAAAATCGGAGCCAGAATCAAACCGGCAACGCCCAGTAACAAAAGCGGAGAAAAGCCTGCACGATGTTCTGACTTTTGCTGCTGCCGCTGCTCCTTTTCTTTCTTTAAATGCTTTCGCCCGGTATTTAACTGCACCTGTCGAACCACTTTCTGCAATTCCTGTTCCCGCCGGCAGACGGTACGATATTCCGAAAGCACCGGCTCTGCCGCCTGTTTTAGCTGCTTTACCTGTTCCTGCACATTCTGTTTTCGCGTTCCCTGTTTCTCCTGCTGTGCTTTCAGGGCAGCTATATCCGCTTCCATCATCTGTTGTTTTACTTCCAGTTGTCGGATATCCGTCAGTCGCTGCTGTTCCAGCTCCTTTTTCTGTTTTTCTTTGCTTTTCCGCTTCTGTTCCAGATTCTGCAATGCCTTTGATAATGAAAAATCACCGCTTCCGGTCTGCGCCAGATTGCTGCGCTCATCCTCCAGAAGCACCCCAAGCTCGCGTCCCGGTACTGATTGTTCCTGACCGATACAAAAGGTATTTTCGTAAGCACCGGCGCTGACATTTCCAAGCAGCATATCCAGATCTCCGCATTCCACCGAAAGTTCTTCTCCGTCACGAATGTTTACCAGACGTGTACTTTTTTCTTTATAATAAAAATTGCGTTCCAGAAGAAACTGCTGTTCCCCGGTCTCAAAAACTATGGAACCGGCAAAATACGCCGGCGCATCCCAGGGTTCATATTTTTTATAAGTATCCAGCGTTTTTCGAACCCGGCTTTTCTCCAACCCATACATCATCGCCTTCAGAAACTGCATTAAGGTACTTTTTCCAGATTCGTTCGGACCATAGATGATATTGATCTGCGGGGAAAAACGATACTGCTCCTTTTCCAGTTTGCCAAATTTTTGAATCTCTGCCTGTCTGATGATCATCCTATCCTCTCCCGCCCTTCTTCTGCGGTATCCAGCATTGCCTGAACGCCGTAATACAATGCTTTTTTCCGTAATTCCAGATTCGGGCATTGCTCCATCACTTCGATATATTTTTGCAGTAACGTGCCGTCGTATTTCTGTTTTAACAGGTCAAACTGATAATCCGGTTCTGTCTCATCCACCACGCGCACTACACGCTCCATCTCTGCGATTTCATCCAATGGCAGCTCTGTCTCTGCATCACGATATCCGCGCAAAATAACATGTGAGATCTGATACGGCTTCCGACTCTGCAATTCTTGCCGCACCAGTTCTGACACCGCATAGGCAGACAGTTCCGGTGTCACATTGATTTCCTGCTGAATGTATTCACATTTTTTGATCGGATAAAAAGAAACGGATGTGCCACGTTCTGTCAGTTCCCCCATCCAGAATCCGTGTGGACCGAAATCATTACAGTCTGTGGGTTCCAGAGAACCCGCCATCACCACTTTTCCCGGAATCAGTTGCGCCACTTTGTGAATATGACCGAAAGCCGCATAGTCAAATCCAGCTTCTGCGATGTCATTTGCACGAAATGGATGATGTCTGTCATCGCCGCCGTGTCCAAGCAGGATCTGAAAATTTCTCCGCCTGTGATCTACCTGTCCTGAATCTGCGAATCGCTCAAATGCTCCTGTTCCACGCATGAATGGCACATCATACTCTGCCTCTCGATGATTTTTCACCGTATTCGCATTCTGCAACACTTTTTGCAAAATATCTCTATGATATACCGCTCTGGTATCTTCCTGATTCCAAAAACTGCATCCCCATACAGTGGTGTGAATCCGCTCCAGAGAAACGGCTGACAGATCCCGCGTTCCAATAAAATGTACATTTTCCGGCCATTCAAAGCTGCGATAATAAGACTTCGGATGCAGATAATCATGGTTTCCCGCGATCAATACGATTTCCGTATCCGGGATTTCTGCAAACCATGCCGCAATCTCTTTTAATTCCCGCTTTAACGGCTGCCGGTGAAACAAATCTCCCGCGATCAAAAGCAGATCTGCCTGCTGTCTGCGCGCCTGCTCGATCATAAAACGAAAACTGTTCCAGATGTCCCGGCTGCGTGTCTCACTCCAGGGCATTCCTGCGTCCGGTGTGACGCCCAGATGCACATCTGCGATATGTATAAATTTCATAAAATAGTTATCTCCTTAAAAACGTCTGTAAGACCACACCAAATGTTTGTTCGTATTTTATACTAACACAAAGAGCACATCTTTTGTTATAAAACAATTTAAAAATAACACTGTTTTTCTTTTTTTAAGGAAATTCTTGTTTGTCGTTTAGGGAACAAGTTTGAAAAAACTCCAATGCAGGCACGACCGATTTCCTATCTTCGCTGCGCCGCTTATCTCCGACCGCTTCCGCGAACTCGCCAACAGCAAAAACAGCTGTTGCCTCAAACACACTCCCGCGGTCGGGCTATGCTCGCTCCGATAACGGAAATCAGTCTACCGCCTTGCCTTGGAGTTTTTTCTAACTTGTTCCATTTACACAGACAGACAAGATTTACTGTTCCACCTGTTTCGCCAGAAACACCGCTGCCGCCTGCGCCAGCTTTCCTTGCACTTCTCCGACATGATCCGGCATTTCCGCACTGCACAATGCCACCGCACCAATGGCATCTCCCTCACAGATGATTGTTGCCAGCGCCTGCGTCTGATACTGCATATTATCGTCAAGTGTCAGCTTCCGGCACTCTTTTTCCTGCGCACCTGTCACCTGACACCCCCGTGATTCAATAAATTGTTCCAGTTCCCGACTGACCGGCTTTCCGTCATAATTCTTTTTCCCATTTCCAGCTGCCGCAATGATATGATCCCGATCCATCACGCAGACCAGACTTCCTGATGCCGCCGCAAGTCCCTGTGCATATTGCCCCGCAAACGTACTCAGATCTCCGATTGGAGAATACTTTTTCAACACGATTGCCCCGTTTTGATCTGTAAAAATCTCCAACGGGTCGCCCTCCCGGATATGCAGGGTTCTTCGGATTTCTTTCGGAATAACGATACGCCCAAGGTCATCGATCCGCCGTACAATTCCTGTTGCTTTCATATTTTTCCTCCATGATTCGTGTGCATGGATGTTCTTTCTTCACATGCCATATTTTGCTTGTAATGCTATTATGTGAAAATGGAAGAAAATTATTCTAATAAAAGCAGAAATATATTTATCTTCAGCAATGCAGGCAAGTATTTTCTTCATTCCGCTCTTGTATTTCCTGCCTGCTCCTGTTCGACAATCCGTTTTCCTACATTTTTATCTATGCTTCTGCCAGACTCTCTGTATCTTTATGTGTCCGATGCACATGCCGTCTTACAAAATAGAAGCAGATCACCTGCATGATGATTGTCAGAATCCATGACGCCGGATAAGAAATAAATAAAATTGACAGGGATCTGTGTGTCGGGAAAATACCGTAAATCCATAAGATTCGCGTTCCTACCGTTCCAATAACAGACAGGATCATCGGCACCGCAGAATGCCCCATGCCACGCAGCGCGCCCGGGAACAGATCCATCAGACCGCAGAAGAAATACGTTACCGTTGTATACAGCAAAATCTCCATCGCACACTGAATCACATCCGGATCTGTCGTGTAAATCTGCAGAATCTCCGGTCCAAACACATACACGCCGACACCAATCACCAGTGACACACTCACCGTCAGAATGATGCAGTCACGCAGCACACGATCCATTCGTTTCAGTTTTCCAACACCGTAATTCTGACTTGTAAAACTCATGCACGCCTGTGTCACAGAGTTGACGGATACATACAAAAATCCAAACAGGTTGTTTGCCGCCGTGTAACCTGCCATCGCTGTAGAACCAAAAGAGTTTACGGATGACTGCAGCAATACATTTGACAGATTAATAACAGTACTCTGGATTCCCGCCGGGATTCCAACCTGAAAAATCTGCAGCATATATGCTTTTTTGATCTTCAATTTTGAAAAATACAGTCGATAGCTGCTGTCCGTATTATGCAGACACCGCAAAACCAGTACACAGGAGATCAGCTGTGAAATAACGGTCGCAATGCCGACACCTGCCACGTCCATATCAAATTTGATGACAAGCAGCAGATTCAATGCCGCATTCGTACAACCGGAGATCAGCAAAAAGATCAGCGGCCGCTTCGTATCTCCCACCGCACGCAGAATCGCTGCACCATAGTTGTACAACATAAAAAACGGCATTCCACAGAAATAAATCCGCATATATAACGTGGATAAATTGATGACATCATCCGGTGTTCCCATCAATTCCAGTGCCCCTTTTGCAAAGATCACGCCGACAAATGCCATCACGATTCCACTGATCAGCGCCAGCATAATTGCCGTATGTACCGTTTCTGACATTTCTTTGTCACGACCTGCCGCATAGAAACGGGCAGCCAGTACATTTGCCCCCAGTGAAATTCCAATAAATAAATTTGTAAAAACTGCGATCAGCGCTGTCGTAGAACCTACCGCTGCCAGCGCCTGACTTCCGCTGAATCTTCCCACTACAATAATATCCACTGCGTTGAACATGAGCTGCAAGACGCCTGACAACATCAATGGAAGTGCAAAGGAGATCAGTTTATCCATGATCGTGCCATTGCACATATCAATCTCATACTTATTTTTCTTCACGCTATTCTCTTCTTTCTAAACTGACTAAACCTAATTTCAAGAATGCTCCGGCATTCTTGTTGCGAGGTGCGCGTCATGCAAT
>NZ_JRFU01000166.1 GCF_003122485.1 Eubacterium ramulus | reverse complement strand
ATTTTTTCACATATTTGACGCCCTGCGATACTAAACTTACCACTTTTTCAGTGGCGTCCCTATAGAGGTGGGAGTCATCTCCCATCTGATATACCGTTCCAAGCGACTTCCCAGTCGACTTAAAATTTCATTCGTGATCGTTCCAGCTGTTTCCGCCATATCTGCTGCGGTAAGCATCTCATTTCCATCTGTTCCAATCAAAGTTACAACATCCCCAGTTTTCACCATATCATCTTCCAGCTCACTGATATCAATCAGTGCCTGATCCATACAGATTCGACCCACAATTGGTAACATTACATACATACTGTCATGCCTCTGCCAGTCTGCCGCATGCAGTGCAAATCCTTCCGCAGTCATAAGTGCCAGACTGATAAGTAATCCTAATCCCGCTCGCTTCCGATTCCACCGTTTTGGTTCCGATGCATCCACCAACTCATCCAGATAGCGCAGCGGACGTGTCATAAACCGCAGTGTGATAATGATCCATCCAACCAGTATCAATATGATCATAATGGCAATGATCCACTCTTTTACCCACTGCAAAATATAATAAATACTGCTCGGCTGCCATGATGTGTTGATGCTTGCTGACCAACCAATTACCAATATTGCAAACAAAGCTGCCACATATATTACCAATGCCAGGATATAGTTTCCAAATACCTGACCGGTAAGCTGCGTGCGCAGATACTTGCATTCGGCTGCTACAACCGCTCACCAGAGTTTAACATAATTTTTCTGTTAACATCTGCTCCACTTCTTCTTTTGTCGGAATCGCCGGGATTCCTCCACGTTTCTGCACACAGAGTGCTGCGGTTGCGTTGCCGCATACGGCACAATGGTGAATTTCTTCCCAGGTCAGGGATTCGATTGGTTTTTCCAGTGATAAGTATGCACTTAAAGTGCCGCCCCAGAAGGAATCACCTGCACCAGTTGTATCTACAGACTGTACGGAAAATCCTTTAATGCGCTCTTTTTTCTCTTTTGTCGCCATAAGTACGCCTTCGCTGCCAAGGGTTACAGCAATAAGTTTCGGTCCCATTGCAAGCAGTTTATCTGCTGCGGCTTCATAGGTTGTCTCTCCGGTAAGAAGCAGACTTTCTTCATCAGATACTTTCATGACATCCGCATAAGGAATCATGGATTTCATATTTTCAGCTGCTTCTGCTTCGCTGCTCCACAGCGTTGCACGATAATTCGGATCATAAGAAATCAGTGCACCTGCCTCTTTTGCACAGGTTACTGCCGCTACAGTCGCATTCTTTGCCGGCTGATCGGTCAGTGACAGGGAGCCAAAATGGAAGATTCTGCAATTCTGTAAAAGTTCTTTGTTCAGTTCATCAGCTCGTAACTGAGTGTCTGCACCCGGTTTTCTCGCAAAAGAAAATTCACGTTCGCCGCTTTCATCAATAGCTACAAATGCCAGTGTTGTGAAATAATTGTCATCTTCGATCAGGTTAGAAACACCGATATTTTCTTTCTCCAGTGTTTTTTTCAGAAATGCACCGTGCATATCTTTTCCAACTTTTCCGATAAACTCTGTACGATATCCCATATGGCTGGCAACCGTCAGCAAATTTGCCGGAGCTCCGCCTGGATTCTGTTCAAACAAACGCATTCCATCTGCGCCTGTTCCAGCTTCTGTAAAATCAATCAATAATTCGCCAAGTGCTGCAATATCAATGTTTTTTTCCATATTTCCAATCCTCCACATTCTTCTACAATGATGCTGCGACGTTCTCGCCCATAATTTTCTTTATCATACCGTACAGAAATTTCAAAGGAAACTCTTTTTACCTATCATTCAACCGTCCATTCCTCTCTATCTGGTATCGTTTCGCGATCTTTTTCTGCATTTATGATATATAACAAGTTATCGTTAAAATGCTTTTTCGCTAATTCTTCCGGCGGCGGACATTTACTCGGTGGATCGATCGGCACTGGTTCAATGTACTCAGGTCCCTTACTCTTATAAGCATACCGCCATTCCGCATCCACCCACTTTGATTCACGCGCGTATTCAGACCAGCATAAAAACAGCACATCTCTCTTATCAATTTCTCTCCACAAAGCCTGTTCCCAATCATCCCCGCTTCGCAAGCTGTCAACATCGAAGAATATATCGATATCCGGGCGGGCTTTTCTCATTCCCTGAATAATTCTTGCCACTCTTTGACGATCCTGACTTGCATAAGACATAAATGCTGATAATACATCTTCTCTGGTAATCTCGATCTTCTGCTCTTTTGCGGAAGTGCATTTTGCTATAAATTTCAATCTGGTCGCTATCACATCGTCAATGTACACTTCCGCTACAAACAAAATCTGTTTCTTCTGAAAATCTTCCGGCAGCTCAACCGCAAAACTAAAATTCAGATACTCTCCATGCCAGATTTGTTCTTCACAACCATCTGTTATTTCGATATCCGGAGAGTTAAGTACAATCGTGATCTTGGCCTCTTTGCCAGCTTTCATTGCTCCTGATTTCTTTTCTCTGACGGCGGTTTCAGCATCTACGATTGCCGCGTCCACTACATGTCGAAATTTCTCCTCATACATGAAAATTTCAATCATGGAGTACTCACCTTTTAAAATTGATTTGGGAGCAATTGCTGAAAAATAAACTTTATCCAAGGGAACTGGCGCTTGTTCTATTTCTGTTTCTGATTCACATTCCGAATCATAATTAACGACCCGATTGTTTTCTATAGAATTAGTTATATCTTTTTCATCAGGTGGTAATGTACCTTGTGGTAAATTATCGCTTTTCTCAGATGGTAATGTAGCCTCTGGTAAATTATCAACTTTCTTAGATGGTAATGTAAACTCAAGTAAATCCTCAACTTGCGTTAATGTAAACCCAAGTAAATCTGCAATTTCTTCAGGCGGCAATACAGGTCGAATCATAAAGGCATGTGTACTTTGGGACTTCGTTAAATCTTCTCCATCAAAAAAACACAGATACTTTTCTAACCACATTTGATATTCTGTATACTTTGCCTGCATATGCTCGATTTCATAAATATTGCGTGTACAATCCTCAATAAGACCATTCCACATACCTGAAACTGCACTCGAATCTGCCTGCAGCATATCCAAAATTTCTTTCATACGCTGTCTGTTTTCTTCTAATGCATACAGAATTGCATGAATGTTTTCCTGAATCTTTTTCAATTTATAGATCTGTTCTTCTATCTTGTTCTTATCTAATCCCATAAGACCGTCCCTTTTTATGCATTTCCTGATTTTTAACAAATTTTTACGACATTGATATATAGAAATGCCCTAATCCTCTTTTATGTGATTCTTGCTTTTTAGCGAAATTCTCCTTCAATGCGTTTTGTAAACAGAATATCATGATTCACCAACCGGTAAAAATCACGTTTCATTTCCTGAAAAGTCTGGTCTCCCATTCCCATGAGCCACATCATTTTTGTGATCGTTGCTTCCAGCGTCATATCATAGGCTTCCAGAATCTTGAAATCCAGTTTTACCTTTTTTCCAACCTCATACACCGTCATATTACTGCCCTCATTGGCAACCTGCGTCGTCATGACAAGAATTTTTCCTTTATCTTTCCACTTATTCATCTGCGTATAAAATTCATCCAACAATGACTCCGGGATTCCGCCCACACCAAAACTCTCCACCACAAGGCAATCGTACCGTTCGAACAGATACGGCAGAATATCCGGCTGCATGCCAGGAATCAATTTCAACACGTAAACACTGTTTTTCATCTCATAATAAAAACGTACCGGTCCGCTATAGGGCATCTCTGTGATATAACGCACCAGCATCCCATCCTGAATGACTGCCTGATATGGAAAATTAATACTACAAAATGCATTGTAGCTTTTTGCGCGCTCTTTTCTGGCTCTTGTTCCGACAATGACTTTTCCATCAAACACAATGTTGACATCCTGAGAATCGTTATCCGAAGCATAGATAAAGCTGTCCAACAGATTTGTTTTTGCATCTGTCACATCCATCTCGATCGGTTTCTGCGCTCCGGTAACCACGATCGGTTTTCTGGAGTTTTGGATCATATAAGACAAAGCTGCCGCCGTATACGCCAGAGTATCCGTGCCATGGCAGATTACAAAACCGTCGTATTTATCATAATTTTCCTCGACTGTTTTTACCAGCAGTTTCCAGTGCTCCGGTGTCACATTCGTACTGTCCAGATTGCACACCTGAATGGAATCTACCTCACAGATTTTGCTGACCGCCGGAATATAATTTAAAATATCCTCCGTGGAAAGTCCCGGTGCCAGTCCGTATTCTGTCTGTTTAGAAGCAATTGTGCCTCCAGTTCCTATCATCAATATATTTTTCATATGCTCATTTTCCTGTTTTTTAATTTATTTCACTCTCTATACCGATTTATTCTACCATAACCAGGATAAAATAAAAATACTAAACATAGTCAAGCGGATATTCGCAATCCGCTTCGCTACTTGCTCATAACCGAA
>NZ_JRFU01000165.1 GCF_003122485.1 Eubacterium ramulus | reverse complement strand
AGAGAAAATTGGTTACATTTAATTTGTACTTTTTCTTGACATAGGACCACTGGAAAATAAACGTTACCATATTACCAACGCACTCATAATCTGCATAATTGGTGTTACCTAAATGCTTTAACTGCGCTATTTTCTGTAACGGTTTTAAAGAAACTTTTGTATATGCCATGCTATACCTCAACTTTCTCTGAATATTGAAACCCTGTTGCTTCATAAAATTGTTTTGCGTATATATTGTAGCTAAACTGACGGCTTCCCGGTCTTTTGTAGGCTATTCCCCAATTCACAAGCCCATTTTGTAATAATAACCGCACTGTCTGGTTATCCATTTTTAAAACCTTAGCAGCTACAGCTACTGGAATATTCCCGCAATCAACATTTTTTGCCACTGTTACACCGCCTTAATTGCTGCTCTCTGCTAATTCATCAATGATTTTGTAAATCTGCTGTTTCTTATTCTCTGGAAGTTCATGTCTTAAAAGTCTTGAAAACGCTGTTTCGTGTGCATATCCCAAAGACTCCGACACTTGCCATAAATTTACTTTTTTATCTTTTGCATATGTTCTTAAATCAATATTTTTCATAGTTTTACTCACTTTCTAATTGCAATAACAATAATTTTCTTGACGAACGTTCGTTGTATGTTTATAATAGCAATAAAAATAGAGCATTTCCATTCCTAATATTTGCTCTTTTGTGAGGAGTTTTATATGAGAAAAAGCATAGATATTCCTATTTGGTATAGTAAAAACAAAATAACGGCTTTGAGAAAAGAATCTGGATTTAACCAGACACAAGTAGCAGACAGTATAAATTGTGCTTTAAAAACCTATCAGAACTACGAACAAGGACGAAATTTCCCAACTCTTGAATATGCGTCAAAACTGGCAGATTTGTATAATGTAAGTATTGACTATCTACTTGGTAGAAGTGATTTAACTCAAATTGATAACGACTTTATTTCAAAAGAAACAGGTTTAAATGATGTCACTATTAACGAACTAAAAAAAGTACATGCAGAAAAAAATAATTTTCAAAAACAACAAAATTATATCGAATTAATAAACTTTTTGTTTGAACATGATAAAACCAAAACATTGATGCAATATATGTATTATTATTTCTTTGGCAATTTTAAATATGTAGGCAGATTTAACGAATATGGCATTGATTTAAAGGATAACTGTCTTAATGGTATTAGTATACCTGTTGAAAATATACAGGCTTGGTTTTTACAAATGATATCCTCTGGTATGGTTTCAATCTATGAAAAAATCATAGAGCCAAACCAAGAAAAATACAAATATTATGGAAAACCTATACCAACAGAAGCAGAATTACAAAGCCGTATTGACACTTATTCAAGATTAACTAATGAAGATGAAAAACTTATTCGCAAATTGTATGAATCCAATTTCGATAAAGAGGCCATACTTGATTTTCAAAAATCTTGCACATTTAACAATGAAATTTTACAACATACAATAGAAACCAAGAATATGCTTTATGGCGAAACCAAGAAAGGGAGTGATAATTAATGAAACTACCTAACGGTTACGGTTCTGTTTATAAGTCATCTGGTAAACGCCGCTGTCCCTATCGTGCTATTGTGACTGAGGGATGGCAACTTGATAAAGATGCCGGGAAATGGAAACAGAAAAGAAAAACTGTCGGTTATTATGCGACTAAGAATGATGCTATGGTTGCCCTGGCAGAATATAACAAATCGCCATTTGACCTTGAAACGTCAAAAATCACGTTTGCAGAAATATATAATCGTTGGTCGGACGAACATTTTCCGACTATATCAGACAGCAATATAAAAGGGTATAAAGCATCATATAAGTTATGTGAACCAATTACAAGAAAACGTTTTGTAGATATAACACTAGATGATTTGCAGTATCTGGTAGATGTTTCCGGCAAGAATACACCAACTTTGCGGAAATTAAAGTCTATGCTAGGTCTCGTGTTTAAATATGCTGTGATACATGACATAATACCGCCAGACCGAAACAAAGTACAATATCTCGATATAAAAAAAGCAGGTAATCCAAACGCCTACAACCGGACACGATTTAGCAAACAGGAGATTTCGACATTATGGAATCAGAAAGACGGTAATATTTATATTAACGTGGTCTTAATGTTGATCTATAGCGGCGTTCGTATCTCTGAATTGCTAGATTTAAAGAAAGAAAACGTTAATATAAAAGAACGTTGGTTTGATGTAACGGCATCTAAGACAGATGCAGGAATCAGAAAAGTACCGATTAATAAAAAGGTTCTGCCATTCTTTGAATATTGGTACAACAAAAACGATTGTGAATACCTCATAAGCACACCAGAGGGCGAACATTTTGGCTATCGTGATTATTCCGGGGCTCTTTGAGCCACCTGTCCGGACTTTGAGAGCCAC
>NZ_JRFU01000164.1 GCF_003122485.1 Eubacterium ramulus | reverse complement strand
GTGGCTCTCGCCACACCGGACTGGCGGCTCTGCCGCACCGTAATATTCATATCGCAATTATTATGATTCATACTGGATCCCGTTAATGATACAGCTAAAAATGGGCGAATTTGTAATTGAGAAAGATAAAAAAGAGCCTGTTTACAAAGGACACAGACCGCATGACTGCCGCCATACCTGTGTTTCTCTACTGGTAGAATCCGGCGTTGATGATCGCATGGTTAAAAAGATTGTAGGACATAAAGGACAAGGCGTTACACAACAAGTTTATACGCATCTTGATATTGATGCACTTGTCGATGCCATAGACAGAATTTAATGAAAGGGGTGATATATTTTGATTGTATTATAAAAAGGCTTTATAGTACCGCAAATACTACAAAGCCAGACACCCAATAATAAGACACCACTCAAATTATAGGGAGCGTGTTTATTGTAACATTCTCCCACCAAAAAGAAAAGGAGAAACATTATGGCAAACAGAAAAATTGAAAATTTATTGGAAGTATATAGTAATATCAGTATGGCTAGAGAAATTGCGCACGCAACATTACTAGAATTATCAAATAATATGGATGAAAACAATGATCGTTATATTGTTTTAGGTGTTATTGACCAATTAAAAATTATAGGTGAAGCACTTGAACTTTTTGATGAGACTATGACAGTCAAAAGCAACGTTACTAATGATACCCCAGATATTTATAATTCAAGTGAATTAATGAAAATGATCGGCAAAAGTAATGCATCCGCAACACATGTTGAAGAAATTCAAGATATCGCAAACGCCAAAAATATTACTGATTCAGATGCCCTTATGTTTGGCTGTGATACATTTAATTGCGGTTTTATCTATGGGAAACGTGAAGAACGTGCCAATAAACAGGAAACCGATGCATTAACACAGGATGATAATACCACCAAAAGTACCGATGAAAAAGAATGGTACAAAGAAAAAATAATTGAAAAAATAAAACAATGCGATGACTTGCATTGGATTCGGACAATTTATGCATATCTTAAAGGGTTGTTAAAATAGGGGGCAAAATATTTATGGATTACAAAAAAGAAATATTAGAAATGGTAAATAATATAAAAAACAAAGATATATTAATTTACATTTATAATATTACAAAGGATATTATAAAAGAGGATACAGAAAATGAATAATAAAAAACAATACGATACAAATGTTTTTGATATGAACAACATAGGCTCAATCCAATGCGTTGCCGTTGCGAAAACAGAAAAGGCAAAAGACGATTTATTGAAAAGAGCCTACATGGTTTTGTTTTCACCAGAAGAAAACGATATTAACTGTTGGGTTCTGTGCCGGGAAGAATCGGAGGTTCTTATTTGAGACGAGGGTGCGGACAAAATTCTGTGTAAACTCCCAAAAAAACATCATATTTCCTCTTTGATTGATAGAGTAATAAACTCCGTTACATAAAAACCGTATATGTCAAATATAGCTTTGTAGCATACAAAAACAAGACCGCTGCTCTCTTTGGGTAACGGTCTTTTGTATTGTTATATCTGCTGTTCTATATGATTATTCTTTTGGCAGCAGGCACAGATGGCATGATATAACATATCTATCCCGTCTAAAACGGCATAGTATTCCTATATAGTCAACATGAGTTATCCATTGTAACGGTAGGCTCCGTATTTTACGGGGTCTGCTTTAAATGCAGTACCTACAAATGGGTATACTACACCTGTATTTACAGTATTGCAAACAAAAGCCATTGTTTGGGAGTAATGGTTTTCTGTCTGATCTGCTGTAATTCTTCCAGATTTTCTAAGTAAGGCAATGTGCATTTGCCTTTTTCCACATTTTCAAAAAATCCAGTTTTAAAATATTGCCAGATACGTTACAAATCGCATCTAATTTGGGATAGTAGTGATAATATTCTCTTTTTCAAAATTTGTCAACTAAATTTGTGTGCTACGTGTGTGCTACGTGTGCGCTACCGTCAAAAATCAACCACTTTTCAGCAACTTTTTCCAAAACGCAAACATAAGAAAAACCCTTGTAAACACTGGGTTTGCAAGGGTTTTTGTAATCTCTTTGAAATTGTGAAAACTATCTCTTTGAGAATGTTTTGATAGCTTGAAAAGCCCACAAATAGGGGATTTGTGTATGACAGTGTTGCATATGTGTTGTATGCGGTTGACTGCCCACATGTTCCCTGAACTACTCATATCTTTGACAAAGAAAGGACTAATACTATGAAAATACATTTTGCTTACTACAATCAATACAAGAACGGAATTGATATTGCTTTTGCTGATAATACACTTCTATTCTTATCCTGTGCTGATGCTGAAAAGAATCTCCATACTACACCTAACTCTCAAAGGCTTATTGATAACCTTGCAATTGATAATCCACTTATGTATGCTGCACTTGCTCTTGATTGCGAGTTGCAAGCTTGGGCTGATGCTATGGATGAGGATTGGAGTCCGTAATGTACTACAATCATTCGGTATTTTCATTAATTCCCATCATCATATTATAATGCTCAATATGATTTGTATATTCGAATATCTTTTTAAATACTTCCTGATATCTTTCTGATGAATCATCCAATGCTTCAACATACAAATCATCCGGCATACAATGTGATCCATCATTTATCCAAGATAATAATGATCTGCAGATTTCCTGACTTTCGTAATCAGGAAACTTATTTATCAATTCGTCATCTTTATATTTCCCCAATATTTTAAAATAATTCTCAATTATTCGTCTCATAACATTTTGTATAGTAATGACAGAATTAGCATTTTGTTCTTTCAATTCTTTCCACAACAACTCATATGAAGAAGATATTGGATTTTCAGTTCCATAATACTGTATATTTGTAACACCATCCTTTTTCCTTAGAATCCAATAATGAATATTCTTATTAGGGTTATTTCCATTTCCCATAAATGAAAGTTCTTTATGAAAATACACATTATGCGTCAATACAATAACCTGCTTAATATTTACATTTCCATCTAAAACTTTATTAATCACATCTTTTAAAAGTGAACTTACTACAAATAGTACATTGCTATCTAAGCTTGAAATAGGATCATCAATAACTATTATTCTGTCCTGTGTAACCTCTTCTTCATTTTGACTACCTTTAATCCATTGAAGAAAATATAAAAAAGTAATAAATGTCACTTCTCCTTCACTTAATGTAGACTCTACCAATGTCCCATCGGGTCTTCTTATTTGATAATGATTATTTTTTTCTGTTGATGGCGCAATTGAAAAATTGTTAAATCCATAACTTACTAAAATCCTATTAATTTCATCAACCGCTGGTTGTATACTTGTAACTGATTTATTCTTTTGTCTGATTTCTAACTCAATAGTACTCTTTTGATTTTCATATTGAATCTTTTTATTAGAAGCAGCTTGAATACCCTTTGTAAATCCTGCCACTTTATTTTTATGTTGACTGATTAATTCACTATTTTCTTGTGCAATTAAATACCATATGTCGCAAATCAATTTTTTCTTTTCTTCCTGATAATTGTCCACAAGATTATTATGTTTTTTTACTTCTATATTCTTTATTTCAATTATTTTGTTAATTTCATCAACAATATCTTCAACACTCGTAATCTTTATCTTTTTTCCTGGCTCATTTATTTTTTCATCAATTTGTAATTCATTATTTCTAAAACAATTAACTAACTTTTCTTTTAATTGTTGTATTTTAAGCTTCTCGTCATCTTCAAAATCATAATTTTCAATAGATTCCAAAAATGAAATAATCACCTCTTTTTGACACAAATATTGACTTTTACTTGTTTTTAGTAACTCAACATCTCTTTCAAATTCTTCATCAAAAAAATCCTCTAATTGCTTTTTAAATGCATCATCTATTGTATTTTTTTGACAAAAAGGACATTGACTTCCAGAATAAAGAAACTTTCTTCCTTGATTTACCCAATCACTATTTCCCAATTTTATTATCAGGTCCGCAATAGGGATATCTCTTTTACCCACTATACACTTATCCCATATGGATAAATTTTCTATCTGTTTTATACTTGCAATTGCTAATTTATTAAATCCATCTTTCTTTTCTGGTGGATCTCCTAATAATTTAATTGCTCGTTTTTCTATCTCGTCCCTATCAACATTCTCATTTCTTGACAGTTCTATTCCTTTCACTTTAGAAGCAAAAGTATCTTTTTTCATAAAGCCAACAAAAGCTGCCTTAAATTTATCTTCATTGGCTTTATATACATCCTTCCATATTATTTCTTTAAAATCCGCCTCTTCTTTCTGAATTTTACTGTTTAATGATTCAATGGTATTTTTGTTAGCAATAATATTTCGTTTTAAATCTTCCAAATCTGCTTTCTTCTTATTGATTTCTTGTATTTCTTCTGTCGTTGCTTGTCCAAGAGTAAAGATACCAGCAATATCACTTTCTTTGAAATTTTTTTCTCTAAATGTTTTATTATAAACAAATACTCTTTCAGCTACATTATTAGCCCACTTAACTTGACAATCAGAATATTTTTCTAATTCAAAATTTCCTAACAAATTACTAATAGTAGTTTTACCACATCCATTTGCACCATAAATATAATTAATTTTTTCAATATTATCTATGGTAACTCCTTTATCATCATATGTAGCCACATTTTTTATAACTATCTCTTTTATCAATTGTTTTCTCCTCTATCAAACCAATCATATATACATTTTCTTGTTTCTTCTATAAAAGCTCCTTTTCATTTTACACAATGTCTTGTGTGCTGAAGTGATAAAAGAGAATCCTTTATTTTATCATATAAATCTTGTGCCCCAATTGATTGAAGTACTTTATTGTCGAACTCTCTACGTGCCGGATCTTTTAATTCATCTTCAATATCCATAACTTCTCTGTTCTTAATAATATCAAATAGTCTAATAATCTCTTCAGCATCCGGTTGAGATATTTGATCAATATCTATCATATACATATTTTTCAGTCTAGCACTACTTGCATCAAGCACTCCCAACCCTCTTCCGAATCCTATCGCTTCTATTGCAAACATTCCATATATAGAATTTAAAACAGCATGTACCAAATCAGAATCATACCTTTCGGATTTTAATAACATTCTAGTAAATCGCTGATCCACAAAAGTTCTTTCCTTAAATTTTGCCACAAACAGCCTTTTGTCAGGATTCAATGCCGTAACAAAATCAGCTCTTGACGCATCATCCATTTCATACCAATAACACCCAGGTTTTTTTAATGCAATTGGAAGTGGTTTTCCAACGCCATTATTTATGTGTTCAAACTTTTCTATCCAAGTAAGTGCCCCTTCATGCCCCAACTCTTCTAATTCTCTTTTACTTCTATGGCAACAAAATGCTTCTATGTCTGTTTCTGCATCATATGATTTTAATCTAGCTGGATTTTTTAGAACCGGACGTATATATTCTTCTTCAATATCATTTGTATCGGAAGGATAAAATAAATCGTTCCAGCCTCTACGCTCTCCTCGCCTAACATCTAAGAATTTTGAAACAGGTACTAATTTATTCACCAACTTTTTCATCCATAACACATCATGAAAAAGAGTATTAATTGTAAGTCCATAATTTGTTATATTATTAATCTCCTCATAACTGTACTTTTTAAATGTCGCCAACTTAGGATCCAACATTTCGTTCAGAATAATGCTATTTACTAATACTTCAACCTCGTCATCCCCTATACTATGTATATCTTTTCTTACTAACCAAAATGATACTTTATGTTGTATATCAGGTTGTGAAATAATTTTCTTCTGCATTATTAATAATGTACCAACAACATCGGCATTTTTAAACCATCTCTTATTGTCACTTGCAACTACTGCTTCTATATCATAATAATATTGCAGTGCATCAAAAAATTTTCTTCCAATATCTGTTCCCAACCATGAATTTGATAAGATAATTCCAAGTTTTCCATTAGTATCTAATAATTCATACAACTTAAATGGTATAAAATTATATAAATCTGTTTTACCTAACGTAAATTCTATACCTGTATTATCTTGTATATTCTTTCTTATTTGAGTAATAAACTCCTGTTCATCTTTCGCGATTTTATTATATTCAACAAATGGTAGATTAGAAATAATTGCTCCAAACTTCGGAATAATCCTTTTTATTTCCCTTCCATCAATTGGACTTTTAATCTTAATTTCATCGCCAACATTAACAGAAAAAACGTCTCGTTGAAACATATTTAATGGTATATTTATTGCCTGAATATCTGTTATTGATATATTAGCAATCTGAAGTGGATATGCGTATTTATCCGAGACCCAAGTACTAACGAAAGCCTTTTCCGTCATTGCAAATCTTTTAGCCTTATTCTTAATTATAGCTTTTGCAATTGTACCAGTTCCAGCACATAAATCTGCACAATCTTTATTCCAATCATCTACTGTGATTCTAGATAAGAAATCAGCCAATATTGTAGGTGTTGCATATTGTCCTCTTATCTCTCTTTTTGAAACATTAACTGTTTTCTCTAGTAATTCCTGTAATACTGATTGATCTATTTTATCTATATTGTTATCAACTAAAAATTGATTAAAATCCACAATATCTATCCAAGTATCCTCTGGTACTAACTCATTGAAATCAACTTTTTTGAATATATTGTAAAAGTCTCCTTCATCAATTATCTGTTGAATAATTTGATTTCCATTCTCTGGTGATATTGTAAAATCAATTTGATTAATTTTATATGCACAATTATGATATTTCTTTATTGCATTAGCAAACATAATTCTGTTAGTCCAATTTAACAATATTGTTTTTGCATATGCAGAATACATATTGTTTTCATCTTTATCATACTCTTCATGAAAAGCATTCCACCATACTTTAATTCTACTTTCCATTCTTGTATTACGACTTGCTTCTATTGTGATATTTTCTGCAACTATCTCTTTGTTTCTCTGTATCAATTCCGCCATTATTGACTCTGAAACAGTTCCCGTTATTGATGATGTAGTAATTTTTCCAGTAACTAAAAAATCATTTACGGTTAATACAATATCTTTAATAATTGGTAACCATTCATCCTTATATGTACTAACATCTTCTCTTGATTTAATATGACTTGTCCCATCCCATACTTTAGCTTCCTCAAAAACACCTTGCTGATTCTGTAAATATAATTTACCATATGTAAAATTCCATATGACAAAACTATTTAATCCTAATGCCTTTGCCTTCCTTGTTGCATCTGCAATCAATGCCTCATCCGTAATTAATACATCGGGCATTTTGAGTTCCCAGCCTTGTAATATTTTAGTCTGTGCCTCATCTTCATACAATAAAACATCTGGAAACATACTCTTCTTATTTACAGAGAGTGTGCTTTCTCCACCTGCACTCTTAATCTTTAATCCCAATCCATTCAGCATTACTTTTATCTCTGAAATAATTACGATTGCCCAACTTCTTTCATTTCTTCTGATAATTGTCCCCATACATTTCACCTTCATCTTTCTTTAAATTCTGCTATAAGATTTTCCTCTTTTATATATTTACGAGTTTTTTTATCTAATCCTTCCCATGCTAAGAATAATCTTCTTTTTGCTACATCAATATAATCTATTTCTTCTTTTTTAAACAATGCAACATCTTCATTCTTTTCAATTCCAATAAAATTTCGCCCTTCCATCAATGCTGCCACTAAAAATGATCCGCTACCAAAAGTATTATCAAGTACTATATCCCCTGGATTTGTATATGTCCTTACCATATATCTGCCCAGTTCTATAGGCTTCTGTGTTGGATGAAGAACTGCACCTTCTGATTCTGCTGTTTTAATATAAATAACATCTGTAGGATAACGGTCTCCATCACTTGCTACATGCACTGGTTCAAAGTCTCCATAATTACCACTAAGCTGATTTTTTCTTATTCCTTTATCATATGGTTCTCCCTTTGTCATTTGAGGATGATATGTTGGCTGTTTTTTATAAAAAACGCAAACATCTTCATGTTTTCTTAATGGTTGCTTTTTAGCATTCAAAAAATTAGTTGGCTTTGATTTTTCCCATACCCACTTATACTTATAAATATTAGGTTGGCTCAAAATCAACTTTGCAGTAAAAACTCCATTAGATGTTAAAACAATTGCCCCATTGGGTTTTATTATTCGATTATATTGTTTCCATAACTCATCTAAAGGAATATAACTATCCCATTTATTTTGTGTCATACCATATGGTAAATCACACAAAATCATATCCACACTTCCAGCTGGTATTTTTTTCATATACTCTAAGCAATCGCCTTCAAACAATTTGTTGATCACATTACTCATATCTATATTATTTTTTTCACTATTCATGCCTTATCTCCTCGAACATATTTTCTGTTCATAGTATATCATTTTATTTTGTCGAACACAAGTTCCTATATCTGTTTTTTCATATAAAAATCCAAGATAAATTTTAACATATATCTTCCGTTTTTTCCACTTATAAAGAAAATACCTTTATTGCACTTTAGAAGTATCACAAAGGCTATTAAAACTTTTTCAGTCACAATAGCCTTTGATAATTTTTATCTCCCCTCATACACCTCCCACAATCTCTTCTGCTCCGCTCCTATCCTCAATATCTCCTGCAAATCTCTTGCCATTGCCTCAACATTAGCATCCATCTGTTCAACTGTACCAGTACGATTACCTGCCGTAATCTCCCATTGAACACTCTCTTTTGAGTAATATTCCTTAGTGCCCACATTCATATATCCATACAATGAATATGAATAGCCATCGCTTTTCTCTATGAATACCGGTGCCACTTCTCCTCTAGAAGTTTTCCATATCATCAGTCTTGGAAACCAGCATAAGCCTTCTTTAATCAGTTCCTTGAATGCCCCAAGCAGCTTGCCCAGCTCATTCAATATTCCACGGAATGAATTTCCTGCCTCTATTGTCTTATCCGCTTCTACCTGATTAGCATATTCTTCTATCGTAGGTGCAAATAATCTGAATGACGATACAAAATTCTTGATTCTATCAAGCAATTTCGCTGCATCTTCTGCTTTTTCAATAGCATTTGCCAGCTCTTCATTTACCGATTGAAGTTCAGATCTTTTTTCATCGAGTTCCATTGATATCTGTTTTGATTCTCTACTATCCATTTCTGATAGCGACTTACTAATCCGCCGCATACTTTCCAGGCATGAAATATCAGACTCCAGTTTATCTTTTTTATCCGTATATTCTTTTTCAATAGCTCTATTTGCCTTAACTGCCCTATCCGATTCTTCCACCTGCTCTTGTAATTGTGTCAAATGCTTTGTCTCCTGAGCTACCTTATACTCTGCAACAGATAAATCATGATTTCGACCTTTCGACTTTTCTTTTATCTGTTTCCCAAACCAGTCATTCACTTCTTTATTCGCCACCTCTCGAAGCTCATCCTGCAGCACTCGTGATAACACATCTTTAGTAAATACCTTACGTTTTGACACCTGCTTGCTAAGACCTTTCTTATATCCATCTGCCACAGGAACTCCGACAATGTGCATATGCGGACTGTCCTCATCAAGATGAACCACAGCATTTGCAACTACAAACTGTGGAAGCCTCTTTCTAAGCTCGTCCAGTATTATCTGATATGACAATTTCATATATGACTTCATATCATCAAATTGCTTCCAGAACTCCCTGTCGCCTATTTGAATTATTATTTCAACTGCCATATCCTGTTCCTTACCTGCCACATGTTCAAAATAATCTTCGATTTTCCGGTCTTGTCGTGTCTGCTTTTTATTATATTCTTCTAATGCCTCATCGAATTCTTTATGATATACTGTTTTCACATCATCAATCAAATTTGATGTACCATATATGATGCAGATGTTGTCTTTGCTATAATCTGATGATTTGTATTTTCTCAGGTTATGCTTTGCAACAGCTGCAAGCTTAGATTTCGATGTAATGGCACTTTTCTTATTGCTCACATGAGCTGTATATGAAATATTTCCCATTCGCATCTCCTTATCTGTACTACCTTTTTATCTGTTAAATCTATCGGAGCAGTGCAGTTATCATCTTGGCTCTGCCACAGATGATAACCCCCTAGCAGTTTTGGCAAGCCAAAATTGCAGTGGGCTCTCCGAGGGTTTTATATATTATCTTTACTATTACCAAGAGTTTAATAATCTGTACTTTTTATAGTTGCAGACTCTAAACTCTTCCTAGAATTTAGAATCTGCTTTTCCAAACATCCAGATTGTTAAACTCTTTATTCCGGCATTACCCAAGTCCAGTAAATTGTTCCATCTTCTGCTTTTTCTTTATCTGATGTTATACCCAACTTTTTCTTTGCCGATAGAAGAGTATTTCTCTTAATGCTCCTTTTTGCAGCTTCCATCATTATTTCATTAGATGGAATCACCTTATTTGTACCAAAGTATTCTTTAATAAAATTCTCCGCAATGTCGAGCTTCTTTTTTCCTCTTCCTTCATTACCTGACAGAAGCTCATCTATGGTGATATCATAAGGTCCTATGCAGACCATTCCATTATCCTCCGTCATTTCAAATCCTATTGCATCCCCTGTTGGAGCTAATGAAGATTTATCATGTGCCATTATCCTGATATTCGGTTTATCACGGAGTCTTGCCACTAGCAGAACACTTCTGGCAGTTGCCTGTATATCAATAGAACCAAGTCCTCTGTATGTTGATTTACTGCCAGATGCCTTATTCATATGACCGATAAGAATAATTGCACAATTATGCTTTTCTGCTATTATTCCAAGATGCTTTAGCACCGGTCTTATTTCATTTGCTCTGTGCATATCAACTGTAGCTCCGATATATGCCTGAATCGGATCAAGAATGATTAACCTCGCCTTAGTCTCAATTATTGCCTGCTCTAGCCTGTCATCTGTCATTAATAATTCCTTATCTGTCTCATCAATAACACGAATCATGGAACAATCTGCTCCTTCCTTTTCTAATCTGGGCTTAATCGTATCTTCAATTCCATCTTCTGCGGTCTGATAAATGATATGAATAGGTTCATATTCTTTATCATCATCACAGGGGAGCGGCAAGCCCCTGCTAAGAGCTGCCGCTAACTTGAGAACCAAAGTTGTCTTTCCTTCTCCCGGATCTCCTTCAATAATTGTTATCTTTCCGTATGGTATATATGGATACCATAGCCATTCCACCTCCTTTGAAACCACATCCTCCATATGAATAAGTTTCAGTTCAACATTCTGCTTTTCAACCATATTCATCCTCCTTGCTATACTGCTTCTTTGTTAAAATATCCTGTTTCTTCCCAAACTTTTTTATCCGGACAATAATAGCTGAACTCATTTGAGCTCCCTACCTTTATTGCCGTTCCAAATTTGAGTAATCCTTGTTGTATTCCCAGCCTTACATACTGTGCGTCCTTCCCTATTGCACTTGCAATCTCTTTTATTGGTACATTTCTCCCTGTAAAAGCTGGTAAATCACCCTGATAGATAACTTCTGGCATCTCTACCACCTCCTCTTTTTATATAGAGCATTTCTTGCTCTGTTATGTTTTGTATTATACAGACCTTTATTTGCTCTGTCAATAGTTTAAAATTTAATGTTGACTATTAAATATTAGTGTGTTACATTTACAATCACAGGAGGTTGAAGCAATGAATACAGGTAAAAAGATTAAATTGATACGAACCTTTCGTGGTTTAACCCAAAAGGAACTAGGTGAAGCATGTGGAATACACGAAGTTGCAATCCGCAAGTATGAATTAGGAAAAAATATTCCTAAACCGGAACAATTAAGAAAGATTGCAGAAGCACTTAATGTAAATGTCAATTCATTAGCAGAATTTGATATTGAAGCTGATGGTGATGTACTACCATTACTATTTGCAATTGATGAAAAGTTTGATGTGTCTCTCAAAGACATTGATGGCGAACCGGGAATATTTTTCTCTGATAAGAATCTTGTACAGTTCTTAAAGGACTGGCAGGCTATGAAAGAGCTTCTTGCATCTGGCAGCCAGACAAAGGACAACTATGAGATATGGAAAACAATTCGCCCAAGCGTGACAAAGGTAACCCACGAATAATAATCATTTTATCCGTTTGCTATCAGCTTTCTAGTAAATAGCGAAAGGATGGTGCTTATGAAGTTACCCAACGGATACGGAAGCGTTGTAAAACTTTCCGGTAAGAGAAGAAAGCCTTATATCGTGCGAAAGACTGTAGGCTGGCACTATGATAAGGAAAAAGACAAACAGGTTCAGGAAATGATAACAATTGGATATACAGCAACCAAAGCTGAAGGCTTGCAGATGCTTGCTGAATATAACAACAATCCATTTGATACTACTGCCGCCAAGATGACATTTTCAGATGTATATGATGAATGGTCAAAGCGTAAGTTTCCTACAATTTCTGAATCTAATGTAAAAGGATATACTGCATCGTGTAAGACATGTGAATCCCTTTACAACAAAGTATTTAAGGATATCAAACTTGTTGATTTACAGACAGTTATTGATACCTGTGGAAAGAATTATCCCACACTAAAGAAAATCAAAGTTTTGTTTAATCAGCTATATGATTACGCCTTAAAGAATGATATATGCAACAAAGATTATTCAGGCTATGTAGATGTTGTTCAGTACAAGGATCGCAATCCTAACAAATACGACAGAAACAAATTCGAGAAAAATGAGATTGACCTTCTATGGGAGCAGAAAGAAGACAAATATTATCAGATAGTATTGATGCTCATATATAGTGGAGTCAGAATTTCAGAACTGCTCGATTTAAAGAAAGAAAATGTTCATCTGGACGAACAGTATTTTGATGTTATCTGTAGTAAAACAGAGAATGGTATCAGAAAAGTTCCAATCGCCGACAAGATTCTGCCATACTACAAAGCCTGGTATGAATCCTGCCCTGAATGTGAATATCTGCTTCATACAGAAGACGGAAAACATTTTGAATACAGGAACTACTATGATAGCTATTTCAAGCCACTTATGGAACAACTTAATATTAATCGTACACCACACTGCTGCAGACATACATGTATATCTATGTTAGCAGAAGCCGGTATTAATCAGACGATTATCAAGAAGATTGTGGGACACTCTGGTGCTATGACACTCACAGAGAAAGTATATACCCACTTTGATATAAAGGAGCTTGTAGATGCGATTAATGAAATTTAGGAAACAATCGGTGCCATGCGCAAAAAGAAAGGACATTTCCCAATATCACTACTGAAAAATGTCCTATACATATCAATATCTTTGTTGCATACCTGCTGCATATGTGTTGCATTCGATGTAAATTCCAGCACATCTGACGGCATTCCACAACTTCTGTAACCCTTGAAAAATGGGCTTTTCTTGATATCTTCGTTCTTGAAAGATTATCTCTTTGAGAACTGTGGTGCACGACGAGCAGATTTGAGACCGTATTTTTTACGCTCTTTCATTCTCGGGTCACGTGTTAAGTATCCAGCTTTCTTCAGAACTGGTCTGTAGTCAGCGTCTACTGTAAGTAATGCACGTGCGATACCATGTCTGATAGCACCAGCCTGTCCTGTGTAACCGCCACCTTTAACGTTTACCAGTACATCAAATTTGTCAACGTTCTCTGTAGCTACTAACGGCTGACGAACGATAACTTTTAATGTCTCAAGACCAAGATACTCATCGATATCTCTTTTATTGATTGTGATTTTACCTGTACCCGGTACAAGGTAAACTCTTGCGATAGATTTTTTTCTTCTTCCTGTTCCGTAATATTTAGTATTAGCCATGATTATTTACCTCCTTCACCGATTAAAATGTCAGAACTTCTGGTTTCTGAGCTGCATGTTTGTGATCTGGTCCAGCGTATACAAATAATTTTTTGTACATCTGACGTCCAAGAGGTCCTTTCGGGAGCATGCCTTTAACAGCAAACTCAATAACTCTTTCCGGATGTTTAGCCAGCATCTCTTTTAATGTAGTCTCTTTCATTCCGCCTACATAATCAGAGTGATGATAGTAAATCTTCTGATCTAATTTTTTACCTGTAACTTTGATCTTCTCAGCGTTTACAACGATTACATAATCACCTGTATCGATGTGCGGTGTGAAGACAGCTTTGTTTTTACCTCTTAAAACCTTAGCGATTTCAGAAGATAAACGTCCTAATGTATATCCTGTAGCATCAACTACATACCATTTTCTTTCAACTTTGTCCGGGTTGGCCATGAATGTGTTATTCATTGATTTTTCCTCCTTGAATAAATTTGCGGCTTCCACAAATGTGAATGTCCGGACACATCTGCTTCCTGCCTGTTAATTTTGAATAATGTGTCTGCATTATCCGGGTTTTGTTTTCTCTGACTTGTGGAGAATCATCAAAAACTCTGCCCTGCTGTCGGGTCCCAACCGACCGCCTATATATGAAATGCTTTTTTGCACACAAAAACACTCTTTGTCAGACTTGTATATTATAGTACAGCGTGCTCCCTGTGTCAACGATTTTTTCCATAAAATTATGCTATTCATTTCATTTATCATATATATTCAAATAACGTTCCTGCTTATCTGAAAATGTGGTAAAAAACATATGATGAGCAAGTGCATTTTTCATGTTTTTGCTGATTTCCTCTCCTATGTTTTCAACTTATGATTTCTAATTCCGTACTTTGCAAACTCATTCACATGTTTTGTTCACTCTACCCACTCATATTTTTTCAGTTCGCAGTTTTTAATTCCAAATTTTGCAAACTCTTCGTTGGTCATATCATGGAAATAAGATTCGATCACTCTTGAAATACCATTGTGCGCCACCAACAGATATGTCTTTCCATCGTTCCGCTCTTTAAGGTCGTCCAGCAAGTTGTAAATTCTCTGGCAGAGATGCAGCATCGTCTCACCGCCCTCATAGCTGCAGATAAAATTTGTTTTTGCTTTCTGAAACTCCGGTGCATTTCTTGGTGAAGTACCTTCGTATTTTCCAAAATTCTGCTCTTTCAAACGCGGTTCTTCGATTGCCGGAATTCCTGTGATCTCAGAAATATGTCTGGCGGTATCTGCTGCACGTATTAATGGTGAATACAAAATCTCATCAATCTGCAATCCTTCTTCCAAAATTTTCTGTCCAAGTGCAATTGCCTGCTCCTGTCCATATTCCGTCAATGCAATGTCCGTGGAACCACAGATTTTATCTTTCACATTCCAGAATGTCTGTCCATGACGCGTAAAATATACACATTTCTTATTTTTACTCATTTTCATACCTCAATTTTATTCTGACGTTCTTTAGCTTTCAGATACATACATTTACTTTTATAATTCTTTCAGTTGAAAAATAATGCCATTTGTATTCATTCTCATCTGATTTCAAACAATTGAATCATCTACATTCTAGACCGATTAATCCTTCTGTTCATCTCAGTCTGAGTTGAGACTCCCACTTCTGCAAGTGGTGAGTA
>NZ_JRFU01000163.1 GCF_003122485.1 Eubacterium ramulus | reverse complement strand
TTGCATGACGCGCACCTCGCAACAAGAATGCCGGAGCATTCTTGAAAGAAATAATCTCTTCATGAAAGTGCAGGAAATGTAAAAATACGTTTATCTCTGCATTGACTTTTAAAGTGTGCTTTGTTATCATTGTTTTCAGTGTGCAAGGCACACTTTTTTTCTGCAAATTTATTTAGAGTATATATTTTGATTTATTTAGAATATCTTTGAGAATCGTGTTAAAAATCATATTCGTACAGATTTGAAGTAAATAGAGGGAATGTAATAGGCTCTGAATAACATGTTTTTAATTGGAAAGGAAATATATGAGTACAGTTTTATTTGAAGATTTAGATTTAAATCCGCAGATTCTGCGGGCAATTAAAGAAATGGGATTTGAGGAGGCCACTCCGATTCAGGCACAGTCCATTCCGGCTGTCATGAGCGGCAGAGATGTCATCGGACAGGCGCAGACAGGAACCGGAAAAACAGCATCTTTCGGTATTCCGCTGCTTCACAAAGTAGATCCGAAGCTGAAAAAAACACAGGCGCTGATTTTATGCCCGACCCGTGAACTTGCCATTCAGGTATCCAACGAGTTACACAATCTGGCAAAATACACCCACGGTATCAAAATCCTTCCGATTTACGGTGGACAGGAGATTGGCAAACAGATCCGTTCCCTGAAAGGCGGCGTACAGATCATCGTTGGTACACCGGGTCGTGTAATGGATCATTTAAGAAGAAAAACAATCCGCTGCGATCATATCCACACCATTATTCTGGATGAAGCAGATGAGATGCTGAACATGGGATTCCGTGAGGACATTGAAGAAGTATTAAAATATCTTCCGGAAGACCGCCAGACCGTTCTTTTTTCCGCAACTATGCCGAAAGAGATCATGGAGATCACAAAACAGTATCAGAAAGATGCGCTGACCATCAAAGTGGTAAAAAAAGAGCTGACTGTAAAAAATATCGAACAGTATTACTATGATGTAAGAAGAAAAGATAAGCTGGATATTTTGACAAGACTTCTGGATGTGTATGATCCGAAGCTCTCCCTTGTATTCTGTAATACAAAACACATGGTAGACGAGCTGGCAAACGAACTGCAGAACCGTGGTTATTTTGCAGAAGGTCTGCATGGTGATATGAAACAGCAGCAGCGTGACCGTGTTATGAGAAACTTCCGTAACGGAAAAACAGAGATTCTGGTAGCAACGGATGTCGCTGCCCGTGGTATCGATGTTGACGATGTGGAAGCAGTATTTAACTACGATCTGCCGCAGGATGACGAGTATTATGTTCACCGTATCGGTCGTACCGGCCGTGCAGGCAGAACCGGAAAAGCATTTTCTTTTGTAAAAGGAAAAGAAGTTTACAAATTAAAAGAGATTATGCGTTACTGCAAGACAAAGATCTATGCACAGCCGATTCCATCCATGCGTGATGTTGAGGAAGCAAAATGCGACAAGATCATGGAGCAGTTAGACCAGATCATTGAAAATGAGGATCTGACTAAGATGGTAAATATGATCGAAGCGCAGATCAACAATGGTGATTACACAGCCATGGATCTGGCAGCAGCATTTTTGTATCAGGCACTTGGAAAGGCAGATCGCGAAGGCGTAAAACAGGACAACTTCGATTTCTCTGATACTGGTGCAGAAGACGGAATGGTTCGTCTCTTTATCAATATTGGTAAAAAACAGCGCGTGCGTCCGGGAGATATCCTCGGGGCAGTTGCGGGAGAATCCGGAATGCCGGGAGATTTGGTAGGAGCTATTGATATGTTTGACAGCTATACATTTGTGGAAGTTCCGAGAGAGTATGGTGCGGCAGTGCTGAAGGCGATGAAAAATGCGAAGATTAAAGGAAAGAGCATCAATGTGGAGCCGGCGAATGCGAAATAGGGGCTTTTTAGTTTTTGAAGCGGCGGCAATTTAGGTTGTGAATGAAAAAAGAGTGCGAATTGCATCCTTCGGGCTAAGACGCCCGTTCGAATGAAATTCGCACTCTTTTTTCAATGTCAGTTAATGAGCCGCCGCGAGAGAAAGCCTGTGAGTTGTATCACGTGCGTTCGACTTGAATGTACTAAGACGGTGATTTTGCATATTGTAGATTGAAATCGACGAATCATTTCTGGGCAAGCGATTGAGTGAGTGACTGAGTTTCACAAGGTTTTGCGCGAACGGAAACCGACCAGCTTTTATAGGAGGCGGGAGTGAGCGCGATGAAACCGAAGTGAAATGAAGGTAACGAACGTTTAGCGGACCGGAAATGATTCGTCGATTTCATCTCAGTCTGAGTTGAGACTCCCACTTCTGCAAGTGGTGA
>NZ_JRFU01000162.1 GCF_003122485.1 Eubacterium ramulus | reverse complement strand
CGCTGACCAGAATCACGCACCAAGTCTCACGTGCGTTCGACTTGAAATGATGTAAACCTTATAGGAAAGTTTTTTAAACAGGATCATTTCTATAGGGTAATTTGAGTGTCAAAAGGGGGGGAGTATCTCATATTGAAAAAGTTCAAGTTTTCATAGTCAGTAGTAGTTCCTCTTGACACTCTGATGTTATAACCACTGTAGCAAACGGCACAAAAAGTTGCAATTTATATATTTCCGTTATCTAACGGCAATATCGTGTTTGCCGCTTTTTGCCAGATTTCATATACTAGAGCCAGAACAAAGCACAAAGGCGAAAAACAAGTTGAAAAATGGAAGGAGATAATTGTTATGGCAACAATGAAGGCAGCAGTAATGTATGGACCAAATGATATCAGATATGAAGATACAGAAAAACCGGTTTGTCCTCAGGACGGTCTTATTTTAAAGATCATGGCAGTTGGTTTATGTGGATCTGATATCAGAAACCTTACTTCAGATTCCAGAAAAGGAAATTATCCTTTTATTTACGGACATGAGATCGTAGGTGTTGTAGACGAGGTTGGACCGGAGACAACAAAATATAAAGTAGGCGATCGTTTATACTTATTCCCGGGAACTTACTGTATGGAATGTGATAACTGCATCAGCGGTCACAGCGAGAACTGCGAGAACGAGCATGTAGCAAAACTTGCAGGAACAGGCGGATTCGCACAGTACATTGCAGTAGGCGGAGAGAAAATCAAATACGGCGGAATCTACCGTATTCCGGAAGGAATCAAATATGAGGCAGCAAGCCTTGGTGAGCCGCTGACATCTGTATATGCATGCGAAGACAACATCGGTGTTGGTTATAATGATGTAGTTGTTATCATCGGTGCAGGTCCGATCGGATGCTTCATGACAAAACTTGCAAAATTACGTGGTGCTAAAACAGTTATCATGATCGACATCAACCAGATGCGTCTGGATCAGGTAAAACAGTTTGGCGCTGATTACATTATCAACAGTAAAGATCAGGATCCGGTAGCAGCAGTTAAAGAACTGACAAACGGAAAAGGCGCAGACAAAGTTATTTCTGCTAACCCATCCACAGCAACACAGCAGCCGGCACTTGAGATGGTGAAAAAAGGTGGTCTGGTAGTATTCTTCGGTGGCGTTCCGAAAGGAGCTATGACAGAGCTTGATACAAACCTGATTCATTACAACAATATCTGGATCAAAGGACATTTCGGTGCTTCTTACATGCAGTCCAAAAAAGCATTTGAGCTTGCAATCTCACCGGAATTTGATGCATCCAAATTCGTTACACACAGATTACCGCTGGAAGATATTACAAAAGGTATTGAGCTGACACGTACAGAGGCAATCAAAGTTGTATTATTCCCGAACGGAATGAATCCGGACGAGGAGGCATAAAAATGGGCAGAGAAAAGTATTGCGGCAAGCAGTTATATCCACATCTTTTCGCTCCGATCCGCATTGGTAACCTTCGTTTAAAAAACAGAATTATCGCAGCACCGACAAGCCCGAGCATGATCACAACAGATGGTCATTTCACTCCGGAAATGAATGCATATCTGGAGGAAAAAGCACTGGGTGGCGCAGCGGTAGTTACCTATGGAGAGGCGATTCCGCACTCCAAGACAGGTAAATCTCACAATAAACAACTACAGTTGGATTCCTTTGGTGTAAAACAGATGATGAAAGAAAGCACCACAGCGATCCACAACGCAGGCGGATATGCCAATATCCAGCTTTCCCACGGCGGAATGTACGGTGGACTGGCAAGTGTCGGTGGAGACATCGGATGTTGTGAGATTGCATACGGACCGAGTGATATGATGATGCCGGCAGGACCGGTAAAAGAAATGCCGAAATCACTGATCTATGAGATCGTTGATTCTTATAAAAAAGCAGCAAAACTTTGCAAAGACTGTGGCTATGACATGGTAATGGTACATGCAGCCCATGGCTGGCTGTTTTCACAGTTCCTTTCCCCTGTCATCAACCAGAGAAAAGACGAGTTTGGTGGTTCTCTGGAAAACAGAGCACGATTCCTGATGATGGTATTAGATGCCGTCCGTGAAGCTGTTGGACCGAGATTCCCGATCGAATGTCGTTTATCCGGTGATGATATGGCAGATAATGGTCTGAACCAGCAAGATTGCATTGAAGTTGCAAAATTAATTGAAGATAAAGTAGACCTGTTTAATATTTCCTGTGGAAATCACGAAGATCCGGCAATGTTCTGCAGAACACATCCATCTTCCTTCTTCCCGCGTGGCGTAAACGTTTACCTGGCAGCAGAGATCAAAAAGCATGTCAGCAAACCGGTAGCTTGTGTAGGTTCCTTAAATGATCCGGCACAGATGGAAGAGATCATCGCCAGCGGTCAGGCAGATCTGGTAGAGATCGCGCGTGGTCTGATAGCAGATCCGTACCTGCCAAAGAAAGCTCTGGAAGGCAGAGCCAATGACATCAACCCTTGTCTGAGATGTTATGAGTGTTTTGGTGAGACAGGAAAGAGCGAGACCGTAAAATGTACGGTAAACCCGACACAGGGACAGCAGTTATTCTGCAAGACAGAACCGGAGAAAGCACCGACAGAAAAGAAACGTGTGCTGGTAGCCGGTGGTGGTCCGGCAGGTATGGAAGCAGCGATTACCGCAGCAGCCAGAGGACATGAAGTGACTCTGGTAGAGAAAGCTGACAGGCTTGGCGGCAACCTGTATCCGGCAGGAGCACCGTATTTCAAAGAAGATATCCTGAAATTATGTAACGTACTGATCCGGCGTGTGGAAGCTTCCGGTGTGAATGTCATACTGAATACAGAAGTAACAGCAGATTATATTCGTGAGTTCGATCCGGATACGCTGTTTGTTGCGATTGGTTCCAATGAACTGGTTCCACCAATCAAAGGAATGGATTTGCCGAACGTCATTATGGCGATTGACGCAGAACTTCATCCAGACAAACTCGGTGAGCGCGTAGCCATCATCGGTGGTGGACTGGTAGGTGCAGAAGTAGCCGTTTCCTTCGCACATGAAGGAAAAAAATGTTCCATCATTGAGATGAAACATGAGGTAGCAGAGGAAGTAAATTCTTTCTACCGTGGTGGATTAATGCCACACGTAAAAGAAAGCGCTGCCCTCTATACGGATACAAAAGTAAAAGAGATCCGTCCGGAAGGTGTTGTCTGTGAGAATGCAGATGGCGAATTTCTGGTAGAAGCAGACAGTGTTGTCTGTGCAGTTGGTTTCCGCGCACCGTATGCAACTGTTGACGAGTTCTGTGATCTGGTTGACGAATCCTACATCGTAGGTGACTGCAACAATGTGGCACAGATTTATCAGGCAATGAATGTAGCATACTGGGCAGCAAGAAGCGTATAAGAAATGGATATCCCCTCACGGGGGATACAAAACATGCAGGTAAATAAATTCATATATGAAGGAGGACAATCCAATGGCATATAATTTTTTCGTACATAACGATCTGACATTTGGAAAAGATGCAGTTCAGGAACTGCCAAATATTCTTGCCGGTGAAGGCGTAAAGAATGTAATGATCATCTATGATGAAGGCGTAAAAGTAGCCGGAATCGCTGAGAAAGTAGTTACTCAGGTAGAGAAAGCAGATGTAGAGATCACAATTTTTGATAAAGTTTTACCAAATCCATCCAACGAGCTGGTTGAGGAAGCAGCAGCCATCGCTCAGGAGAAAAAAATCGACGGTTTTGTAGCAGTTGGCGGCGGAAGCAGCATTGATCTTGCAAAAGCAGTAAACGTATTAATGACAAACCCGGGTCCGATCGGTCAGTATGGCGGAATCGGACTGGTAAAAAATAAAGTTCACCCGTTGATCGCAATCCCGACTACAGCAGGAACATCCAGTGAGATCACAAATGTTACCGCACTGACAGATACTGTTGCAGTCTGCAAATACGTTGTCATCGACAACAAACTGGTTCCAAGCCACGTTATCGCAGATCCGGAGTTCACAAGAACCATGCCGAAATCTGTTACAGCAGCAACTGGTATGGATGCCATTACACATGCAGTAGAGAGCTACATTTCCAATATGGCAACTCCGCTGACAGAGTACAACTCCATCAAAGGTTTACAGATCTTCCGTGAGAACCTGCCGAAGGCAGTTGCAGACGGAAACGATATGGAAGCAAGAGAGAACATGATGCTTGGATGTATCATCACAGGTTTTGGCTTCTCCAATGCAAACCTTGGTCTGGTACACGGAATCGCTCATACACTGAGTGCACATTTCCACCTTGCACATGGTATGGCAAACGCAACCGTACTTCCGTATGTTATCGCATACAATGCACCGAGCTGCCCGGAGAAAATGGTAGATCTTGCAAAAGCAATCAATCTTCCGCTGACAGGCAACATCGAAGAAGATCAGTATGCACTTGCAAAAGAGCTGGAAGCACTGACAAAAGAACTTGGCATCAAACGTCTGTCCGAGCAGGGTATCAAGAAAGAAGATTTCGACATGCTTGCTGATGACGTATTAAAAGAGCCGGTACTGAACTTCAACCCACGTCAGGGTATTACAAAAGAAGACGTTCTGGCAATCTTAGAGAAAGCATACTAAGAAATGCATTCTTGAACAGTATTAAAATTTGCGTGAAAGCGCATAAGAAAACAGTTAACAAAATGGGGTAACCATTTCATATTAAACATCTCAGATTGAAAGGAAGGTATTCAAAATGAAATACGAAAAAATCAGAAAAACAGTTTTAGAGGCAATTTTAGAGGCAGTAGATCAGGGACTGATCCATGGTACATCCGGAAACATCGCTATGAGAGATGACGAGGATGATGTAATCGCAATCACACCAAGTGGAATTTCTTATACAGGAATGAAACCGGAAGATATCGCAATCGTTGACTTAAACGGAAAATGGATCGATGGACCATACAAACCGTCATCAGAGGTTCCGATGCATACAGCAGTTATGCGTGCCAGACCAGATGTAAAAGCTACTGTTCATACACACAGTATGTATGCAACCATCATGGCTATGGGTGAGAATCCGGAATTAAAACCGATCACACCGCCACAGTGCGAGTTCACACCGGTTGGAATCGTATCCTTCACAATGCCTGGTTCTAACGATGTAGCTGATAAAGTAGTAGATGCTTTGGGCGAGAAAGGCCGTGCTTGTCTGATCAAAAACCATGGTATGTTCACATGTGGTAAAGATATGAAAGCAGCTATGCATGCAACAATCTACACAGAGGAAATGGCTCAGACAACATATCTTGCAAAAGTACTTGGAACATATGAGCCAATGCCGGAAGAAGCTGACAAAGCTATGAAAGCATTAATCGCAGCTGATCAGGCAGTATAAATACCGCCATATATGCACACACGCACGAGAGGAAAGTATTCTTTAACGTGGCGCAAACAGGAAAAATGTGCCTGATGAATTTTTGATGATAAAAAGTCATGAAGCACATTTTCCTGACAATAAAAACAATGAAAATAATTGATTGATTTTGGGAGAAAAACGACATGGCAAAGAAAAAAATGGCTTTATGTACTCCGATTCCTGAGAAAGAACTGGAGGCAATCAAAGAATATTGTGATATTACAATCTGTGGTGAGTTAAAACACGGAAAAGGAAATGTGACAGAAGAAATGACAAAAGAAGAGTGCATGGGCAACGAGCTCATCGTTCTTGGTGATGAATATGCAGGCACAGATACCATCAATGCATGGGTTGACGCTGGTATGAAATTCATCGGCGTTGCAAAAGGAACACCGGTTACGGTAGATCATGATGCCATCGTAAAAGCTGGTCTGGATCTTACATACACACCGGGTAGAAATGCGGTAGCAGTAGCAGAGTTCTGTATTGGTCTAATGATCGCTTCTACACGTAACCTTGCATTAAGCTGCGTAGGTCTGCAGAAAGGTGAGCATCTTGGTGCACCGGTAGATGATATCTACAACGTTCCGGAAGAGAAAAACGTTACATGGGGACCGCTTGACGAGAATCATCCTTACACAGATTACGGTATCGGATTTGAGTTATATGGTAAAAAACTTGGTATCGCAGGTTATGGTGCTATCGGTCGTGAAGTTGCAAAACGTGCAATGGCTTTCGGTATGGAAATCCTTGCATACGATCCATATATGCCAAAAGAGGCAGTAGAGGCTACAGGCGCTGAGTATGTAGATCTTGATACAATGCTTTCCCAGAGTGATATCGTAAGTATCCACCTTCCGGTACTTCCGTCCACAAAAGCAATTGTAAACAAAGACTGGTTCTCCAAGATGAAACCGACTGCTTATGTGATCAACACAGCCAGAGCAGCAGTTATCGATCAGAAAGATTTTGTAGAAGCTCTTGAGAACAAAGTAATCGGCGGCGCAGCTGTTGATGTATATTGGCAGGAGCCGGTTCCGGCAAACCATCCGTTACTGAAAATGAGAAATGTAACATGTACACCTCATTATGCAGGATTAACAACAGATGTAGACAACTGGTCCGGAAGAATTATGTCTGAGAATATCATGGCATACTTAAAAGGCGAGCCGGCAAAACATATCTGGAAAGTAAAAAAATAAAACAGAAATGAAACGCCCAGGGGGAGAACGTGATATGCGTTCTCCTCTTTTTTGTTTATCTTAGTCGAGAAGACTCCCACTTCTGCAAGTAGCGAAAGTGGATTGCGAATGTCCGATTTACCATGCCAAACATTAAGAGAAAACGGACTTATTGAAAATTTTGTTCAGAAAAATAATTTGTCTCCTTAATGTGCTAAAATGGCATGAGATTTGCGTGTTAAAATAGTAAATAAAAATGTATAGCAGGGAGGAATTTTACTATGAATGGCATTGCAAATGAACGACTGGGACAATCATTACAGGCGTTTGAGCAGGCTTTTTCTGATTTTTTCCAGCCGGGGCAGAGTATGGAAAACAGGAGAAAAGACAGTGAAACAATGCGTTCGATTGTTGCAGAAATTTTATTTGTGTTGCAGAGTGACAAAAAAGATGCGGATTTTATACCGCATGTGCTCATGGAAAAGGAGAAGCATGAGTGGTCAGAGTGTGAATTATTATCGGAGGCATTGATCAACGAATATCATGTGCCGAAAAATGCAGCTCTGGCAGTCACGATGCTGGCGTGGTGCAAATATTTACTTCGGACAGATCTGGATGCAGTCGTGATCTGGGCAGAGCAGGTGTGGAATGTGACCAATCCGGACGTTTCACCAAGTACGGTAGCACAGGAGGGAATTGCCCGTTTTCAGGATTTTATCAGTCAGTGTGGACTGTCAGTAACACTTCGGGAATACGGATTGCGTAATTTTGACAGTCGCAGAGTGGCATTTCGAATTGCCAGGACAGATGCAGTGGAGGTTCCAACAGAAAGTGATATACAGGCGATTTATGAATTAGCGAAAGGCTAAGGAGAATTTTGAAGAAATATCAATTTAGCAAAAGGCACTGGATGAGTGATTGTCCGGTGTCTTTCGCTGTTTTTTGGAAAAATAGATCGACAAGTTGCACCACGGAAACAACAGTTGTCCGGGCGCAACAGCAACTAGACAAAAATAAAGTCAAAAATGCAAAAAAATATGTAAAAAATAGCCAAAAAAGAGAAAATAGAATTGGCATACAAATTGCATTATATATAGACATCAGGACAAAGGTCCACAAAATTTCCAAACAAAAAGAAAGGAAGAGGAAAAATGAAGAAGAAGGCGATTAGTTTATTACTTGTTGGGGCAATGGTGGCAGCTATGGTTGCCGGATGTGGAAATGCATCATCCGATAACAACGGAGCAGCAGCAGGCGGTGACAGCTCAGCAAAATCAGAGTCAAACAGCTCAGCA
>NZ_JRFU01000161.1 GCF_003122485.1 Eubacterium ramulus | reverse complement strand
ATACATATGATGAGTTCCTGAAAACATATGCAGATACCATCTACAATCTGCCAGAATAATTAAAACATAAGAAACGAAGTTAGAAAATAATTTTGGAGGCAATATATGAGTGCACAAGGTTTAAGTAAGCAGTCGAAAAAGAAAATGATTACTTTCGCAGTCATCGCAGTAGCGGTCATTGTAGCAATCATTATCTTAAACGTACTGACAGAAGGCAAACTGCTCAACCCGAAGAACCTGAAAAACGTTCTTGCAGGTTCCGTAGTTCCGACATTAGTAGCTTTTGGCTTTTTGATCGTATTTACCGGTAACGTAACAGACCTTTCCCCTGGTGGAATCGTAATCTTAGCCTGTACAGCAACCGGTCTTCTTGGAAACGCATACGGCGTTCCGGTAATGGTAATCGGCGGTATCGCAGTTGGTGTTGGATGTATGCTGTTAAACTTCTTAGTTTACCGTATTACAAAGATCCCGCCATGGATTGCAGGACTTGGCCTTTTGATGGTATATGAGGCGATCGCCGTAAACTATGCAAACAGCGTAGCTGCAAAAGGACAGAAAGTTGTTGTTATGAACAATGACATCCGTTTCTTAGGACAGCAGCCGGGTATCTACATTTGCTGGATCATCGGTATCGTTGTTGCATACATCATCTTTAATCACACATCACTTGGTATCAACTACCGTGCAACCGGTGACAACGAAGATGTAGCAAAGGTAATGGGTATCAACGTAGATAAAGCGATGATCCTTGGCGGTATCGTAGCAGGTGCATTCTTTGGATATGCAGGTGTTATCAAAGAGAGCTACGCAGCATTCGTAAATGCACAGTCAGGTCTGACCAGTTTAAGTACCACATTCCAGCCGATGGCAGCAGCGTTACTGGCACTTGCTCTGGCAAGCTCCATCAATGTTATCATTGCGGTACCGATTTCAACATTCCTGATCACACTGATCTTTAACGTGTTGACATTATTTGGTGTTCCGTCTGGTACATTCCAGGATTTCATCCTTGGTGTTATCGTAATCCTGTTTGCTATCTTAGCACAGCGTAAAGTTAAGGGGGTTGTCAAGTAATGAGCGAAGTATTGTTGAAAATTGAAAACCTTAACAAAAGTTTTGGAATTACACATGCAAATGTAAATATCAACTTTGAGTTAAAAGCCGGAGAAGTTCGCGGACTTGCCGGTGAGAATGGTTCCGGTAAATCCACACTTCTGTCCCAGATCGCAGGTCTGTACGGAAGTGATTCTGGAAAAATGTACATCCGTGGAGAAGAGTATTCTCCGAAAAACCCGGTAGATGCCAACAACCATAAAGTAGCAATGGTCGTACAGGAGTTGGGAATGATCGGTTCTCTTCCGGCAAGCATCAATATCTATCTTGGAAAAACAAAGAAATTTATCAAAATGAACGACCTGCAGGATCAGGCAAACGCAGTTTCCGATCGTTGGGGACTTCCGAGAGTAAACCTGAAACGTATGGCAGGCAGCATGAATATTGAGAACAGAAAAATGGTCGAGCTGATCCGTGCACTGGCAGCTGATCCGGACATTCTGATTCTGGATGAGGTGACACAGTCACTTTCCCACGATAACCGTAAAGTTTTATATAATCTGATCGAAAAATTCAAAGGCGAAGGACGTTCCATCATCCTGATCTCCCACGATCTGGACGAGGCAATCCAGCTGACAGACTCCATCTCCATCTTACGAGACGGTGAGCTGCTTGAGACAATTTCCAGTGAAGGTCTGAACGAAGACATTCTGAAACGCAAAATGGTAGGTCGTGAACTTGGCGGCGCTTACTATCGTACCGACTGGGAAAACGATTATGATGACGAAGTTGTATTTTCCATCAAAAACGTTACAACAGAGGGCGTAAAGAACTTAAATGTAGACTTACATAAAGGTGAGATCCTTGCATTCTGCGGACTGAGTGATTCCGGTATCCACGAAGTAGGTCCGATCGCGTACGGTCTGACCACACCGAAGGAAGGCGAAGTATTCCTGAACAAAGACAATGTCAAGATCACACAGTCTATTCAGGCACTGGAGCACAAGATGGCTTACGTTCCGAAGGATCGTGACGGCGAGGCTATGATGATGAAGACAACCATCATGAGAAACTTTGTACTTCCGTCCATCGAGGATGTTGCAGGAAAAGCAGGTTTCCTGAATTACGCACAGTTAAAGAAAATGGCAGAGGAAAACAGAAGATCTTTCCATCTGAAATGTACCGGCACCAACCAGAACGTAAACGGTCTGTCCGGTGGTAACAAACAGAAAGTAAACTTAGGAAGATGGCTTGCAAAAGATCTGAGCATCCTGATCGTTGACTGCCCGACACGAGGCGTTGACGTAGGTGTCAAAGCATATATCTATGATTGTCTGAGAGAAGCCAAGAAAAAAGGTATCGGCACAATCATGATCACCGATGAGCTGGTAGAGGCAATCGGTATGGCAGACAACATTGTAGTTATGAAAAACGGCGAAGTTAAGAAAACGATCGGACGTAGTTCCGGCTTCAACGAGGAAGAAATTATTGAGGTGATGGTATAATGAAAAAGCAGGGTAAAATTCAATTACTGGATATTGTGCCAATCTTTATTCTGGCAGGTATCTTTATTATCTTTACTGTCGCATCAAACGGTGCAACATTATCATCCTACAACTTAAAACTGCTCTGTACAAACGTGGTTCCGGTCATCATCGGAAGTTTGGGATGTATTTTCGTTATCGCACTTGGTGGTACAGATATTTCCATCGGTGCAAGTGCAGCTCTCTGTTCCAGCATCGCAGCAGTTATCTCTGGACAGACAGCAGGATGGGTGGCAATTCCGGTCACAATTATCCTTTCTACCGCTTTAGGTGCACTGATCGGTTTTATTGTTACAAAATTCCATGTAGGATCCTTCATGTGTACACTGGCAATCCTGATCGCAGGACGTGGACTGCTGAACTTTATGCTTCAGCAGAGCTCCATCGCAGCACCAAAAGGAATCAGCTTTGTAACATCTTTTGCATTTACAATTATTCTGCTGATTGCTCTGATCGTGATCGTATGGTTTGTATTTGAGTATACCAAATTCGGTTTCTACTGCAAATGTATCGGTGAGAACGAGAGAACCGTTCACTCCGTAGGTATCAACGTAAAGAAAATCCGTATCATCTGCTTCATGATCTCCGGTCTGATGGCAGGTATCATCGGTCTGGTACAGATCTGCCGTGTCGGTGGTTCTACAAGTACACTGTGTAATATGCTGGAGATGAAGGTTCAGATGGCGATCTTCCTTGGCGGTATTCTGACAACCGGTGGTTTTTCCGCAAAAATTTACAAACTGATCATTGGTTCCTTCACAATCGTAGTTATTGAGAACGGAATGATCATCCTTGGTGTATCCAGTGCCCTTTCAGAGGCAATCGAGGGAATTATCCTTGTTGCAATCCTGATCACAACTGTATACTGCAGCAAAGTGGCAGTAAATAAGGATCTGAAGATGGCAGCTCTGGCAGACAAGGAGAGTGTTGCAGAATCTGCGGCTCACTAATGAATGTTATTGAAAAATAGCGTCATACTATAAGAGATGAATTTATGCACTGGCAATGATTGCGTGTGTAACATTGTCAGTGCGTTTTAAATTCATAGGAAATTACAGAAATTCCTATGAACAAAGCACTTCGTGCAGATAATGCACATTCGCACAAGAGAAAATTATTGCGTTGCAATTGTGCTCAGCGCGGACAAGAAAGATGTGCTATTCAAAGATGATTATTACGGAAGTGCGCAATAGCACACTTTCTTGATAATAATAACGGAATCTGATGGAAAAGGGTTAGGTTCTATTTTTTTTGACTTTTTTGTTGTTGAAGGGAGTTTTATTATGGAAAAAAACAAAAAAAATGGCAACTCATTGGTAAGTTTTGGTAAAGCCGGATGGGGTACGATCATTTTCTGTATGGCAATGTTCTGGTTCTTCGTAGGATTTTGTACAGATGGTAACAACATTACAGCACCGGCAGTAGCGGAACATCTTGGTATTCAGTCCGGAACAGTTCTGCAGATGAATTCTTACGGTGGAATTCTTGGTGTTATCTTCTACATTGCATTTTCCCAGCTGACCAAAAAGATTGGCGCCAGAAAAGTGGCAGCGATCACACTGATCATCTCCGGTGTTGCATATATTGTTATGGGTAACTGCCCGAATCTTGCAGTGTATACCATCGCTTATACCTGTCTGATCGGTTCTATTATGTCCGCAGGTTATGTGGCAGGTGGTGCGCTGGTAGCACAGTGGTTCCCGAAACGTAAAGGTGTGGTTATGGGATATACAACCATGGGATTAAATATCGCATCCGCAACCTGGGTTCCGATGATGACACTCATCATTGCAAAAATGGGATTTGAAAAAGGTGTTATCGTTCCGGGCGTTTTAGTAGCAGTTCTTGCAGTAATCGGTCTGGTATTTATGCGCGATACTCCGCAGGAACGTGGTTTAAATCCGGATATGGTATCTGACGAAGTGTTTAAAGCAGAGTACGATACAGACAGTGCAGAAGATGACAAACGCTGGACGGTTGGAAAACTGTTAAAAACTCCGGCAGTATGGACAGTAGGTATCGCAACAGGTCTCTTACAGTGCTGTTCTACCGGTGTTATGAGTCAGCTGGTGGTACGAAACCAGGAGCTTGGAATGTCTGCAACTCAGGCAATTTCCATGATGACCGTTATTGCTGTCGTTGGTATCTTTGGTTCCTGGTTCATCGGAATTCTGGATGACAAATTCGGTACAAAGAAAGTTATGATCCTGTTTTGTATCTGGTATGCAGCAGCAATTCTTTCCAATGTTACCAATACCACAGCAGGTATGTATATCGCAGTTATTATGATTGGTATTTCCATCGGTGGTTCCGCAAACTTTATGACATCCTTCCCGTCATCTGTATTCGGACGCCATGGTTTTGAGACTGTAAACAGTGTCATCTTCCCAATTCAGTCTATTTTGACTGCAAGTGCATTTATGATCAACGGTATCAGCTTAAATGCAACCGGAAGCCTGAGATGGAGTTATCTCATTCTTGCAGTGATTGCTCTGCTCAACATCATTTTCGTTGGTCTGACAAAAGATCATCAGTTCAACCTTGACTGGAAAACAACTAAATAAGGAATAAGAGGTTGTTGCACAAATGTGTGACAAATCTGCAACAAAAATAATTGAAAAATGCGTTGACGCAACAAAAAAGTCAGAAAAACCGCACAAATGCGCCATTTAAAACTGGCACAGAATTTGCAATATATAAAGTAAGTAACAAGGTATCATAAAAAGGAGGATTATAATATGGCGAAAAAATCTCTGGTTGCCCTTGTAAAAGGAACAGACATTCAGGAGAATGTGACCAAAGTATTCGACCTTATGGGTGGAGTAGAAAACGTAATCAGAAAAGGTTCCACAGTTGTATTGAAACCGAACGCAGGACATGCAGAGCCACCTGAGACATCTGTATGTACGAACCCGGAAGTAGTTCGTGCCGTTATCCGTGAGGTGAAAAAAGCGAACCCGAAACGTATCATCGTTGCAGAAGCAGCTGCAATCGGATGTGATACAGAGGAGTGTTTCCGCGTAAGTGGAATCGCTGCTGTAGCAGAGGAAGAGGGCGTTGAATTAAAAGATATCAAACGTGACAAAGATCTGGTAAATGTTGCCGTTCGTGGTTACCGTTCTAATATCGATCATGTATTACTTCCAAAATTCTTAATGGAAGCAGATCACCTGATCAACCTTCCGATCCTGAAAGCACATGCCAGCATGGTATTCTCAGGAGCATTAAAGAACATCAAAGGTGTCGTACAGGATAAAGTACATATGCAGATGCATCAGCAGAACCTGACTATGGCTATGATGGATGTATGGAGTGCATGTCGTGCCGATATCAACATCATGGATGCTATGCGTGCAGCAAGTGGATACAGCCCGCATATGCCGGTTCCGATCGAGACAAACATGATTCTTGGTTCCAAAGATCCGGTTGCTATCGACCGTGTGGCCTGTGAAGTAACAGGTATCGATACTTCCTGTGTAGATTACTTCAAAGTAGCAAAAGAGACAGGTCTTGGAAACTACGACCTGGAGGACATCGAGGTTGTTGGTAACACCATCGAAGAAAGCTATAAAAAAATGTGGATTCCATATATCGGTGACATGAGCACACGTTGGCCGGAATATGATGTAAAATGTGAAGGCGCATGCTCAAGCTGCCAGGCACTTCTTGCAATCAATATGGAAGAACTGAAAGCTGTTAACGAGTATGACAAGAACGCAGGTATGACAGTTGTTATCGGTGGAAAGAACGAGATTCCGAAGGATATTCCGGATGAGAAGATCGTACTTCACGGAAACTGTACAAAGAAATATCTGAAAGATCATCCGAATGCATACTGGATCCTTGGCTGCCCGCCAAATGAGCCGGCACTGTATCTGACCGTTCAGAGAAAAGAAGTCATCAATGGTATGGGTGACCAGGAGGAAGAAATCATCCGTCCATGTATGGCAAGAGACGCAGCAGTATGGCGTGACTTTGTATTCAAAGCTGCTGACAAATATTACGAGGAGCATCCGGACGAGAGATAATGGAAGGATACGTGTATGTAGACATGGATCAGAAGCTCCGCAATTTGCTGAATACCATTTTTACCGATGAATTCATGGAGGAAAATACTAATTTTTCTAATTTTGAAGGATTTCAGTATTCCAGCGCAGTTATCACGAACTGGAAAGCCGATAAAATGGTTTACGCTCAGCTTCTGATGGATAACTTCGTAAAAGAAAGTACCAGATTTTCATCCTGGGAAGAAATGGTACAGGTAGCGGCAGAACAAAGATTCGGTGCTGCAGCAACCGCGTAATTCATAAATATTACCGAAAGGTGTATTACTTTCTCTATATAAAATGCCCCGCCGGCTGGCGGGGCATTATTATTGCTGTGAATGCTGTGAACGATGCGTTATCATCACGATTTCATCGGGGGGGGGTAAAATGTTATACAATTTTATTTTCCGTGAAACCGTGGATGGATTCAGATTTAATTTCTTTGCCGCTTTTCTCAGACTTCCGCAGGAAGTAAGCGCTTCTTCAATCAGCTGTTTTTCAAATTGTTCCACCGCACCGTAGAAATCTGTATCCAGAATGGTGTGCACCGGTGGAAGACTTAAGTTCAACAGACTGGACAGAACGGAATCTTCGATCGTGCCTTCTCCGGCACTGCATAATATCACGTACTCAATAATATTTTCCAGTTCACGGATATTTCCCGGCCAGTGATAGGTTTTTAACAGATTAAGCTGCTGATTTGTGAAAGCAAAAGCGCAATGATATTTTTCCGTATATTTCCGGATAAAGGTGTTGCACAGTGCTTCCAGATCCTGCAGGCGCTCTCGCAGAGGCGGTACATAGATCGGAATAACGTTTAACCGGTAGTACAGATCCTGTCGGAAGGTGCCGTTTACAATCTTTTCTTTCAGATTGGAGTTGGTTAATGCGATAAAACGGATATCCAGTTTGATGGGATGGGAACCGCCGACCCGGGTAATCTCCTGCTGTTGGATGGCACGGAGCAGTTTGACCTGTAGTTCCATTGGCATATCACCAATCTCATCCAGCATTAACGTACCGTGATTTGCCTGTTCAAATAATCCCTTTTTGCCGTTTGGATTCGCACCGGAAAAGGCACCTTTTTCATAACCGAACAATTCGGATTCCAGCAGGTCTGCCGGAATGGAGGCGCAGTTGATTTTGATGCAGGGTTCGTTTTTTCGTGCACTGTTTTGAAATATTTCATCGGCAACTACTTCTTTTCCGGCACCGGATTCGCCGGTGATCAGTACGGTAGCATCTGTCGGTGCAATATGTCGGATCAGATTCCAGATATTGGCCAGAGATCCGTTTTTTCCGATCATAATATTTTCCGATGAGACTATGGAATTGTCATTTGTGTCGGGGTTACTTGAACTGTTAGGAGCTACTTGTCGGAGTTCCTGCAGAAATGTCTGGAAATCTGATTGAAGGTCGCGAAGTGTGATGAGAGAACGGTGACAGACTACGATTAAATGAAGTTCGCCGTTTTCGTTGAATATAGGTGTTCCTGCCAGATATCCACGCAATGGCGGATCTGTTTTATAAGTCGTGCATAGTCGAAACGCACTTTTATGTGTTGTTATAATTTCCTGAATGACGCCGCCGGTGTAGAGCCTGTCCTGGCCCTGCAAGTCTTGTATTTTGTGGTTCAGGATTTCTTCCGGGAGAATGTGTGTGCTCTGGGCAAAGGCATTGTTTATATACAATACCATTCCGGTTGCATCGCTGATTAAAATGCCATCGGTCAGATGATCGATGGCAGATTTGTAATCAATATTTCGTAACTGAAACGTATGAAGAGCCTGTAAAATATCCTGAATTTTGCGCTGTGCAGATTCGTTCTGAGTAGACGCTGAGATGTCGGCAAGCTGTTCACACACATTGGATATAATAATTTGCTGATTCATCATGATTCTGACGCATTATTCCTTTTTGTTTGGATAGTCAATATTGTATTGTTTAATTTTTCGTGAAATGGTGGAAGCATTGATATTCAGTTTCTTGCCTGCTTCCCGAAGGTTTCCGGAGGTCTTTAATGTGGTCTCCAGAAGATTTTTCTCAAACTGGGCAACCGCGCTGCTGAAATCCATGTCTGCGGTGATTGTCGGCTCCTGTTCCTGAGAAATATTTAACAGTCCTGCAATGATGGAATCGTCTACCTGTCCGATACCGGAACTGCAAAGCACCAGATACTCAATAATATTCTCCAGCTCACGGATATTGCCCGGCCAGGAATATTGTTTTAGGTAGGTTAACTGCTGTTCGGTCAGAGAGAACGGACGGTTGTATTTTGCAGAAAAGACTTCAATAAAGCGGTTGCACAATGCTTCGATATCTGCAACACGTTCCCGCAGAGGCGGAACATAGATCGGAATTACGTTTAAACGGTAATAGAGATCCTGTCGGAAGGTTCCGTTTGCTATCTTCTCTTTTAAGTTGGAGTTGGTCAGTGCAAGGAAACGGATATCCAGTTTGATGGGACGGGAACCACCGATTCTTGTGATTTCCTGCTGCTGGATCGCACGCAGTAATTTGACCTGCAGATCCATTGGCATATCACCGATCTCATCCAGCATCAGAGTTCCGTGGTTTGCCAGCTCAAAAAGTCCCTGTTTTCCCTTTGCATTTGCACCGGAAAAGGCACCTTTTTCATAACCGAATAATTCGGATTCCAGAAGGTGTGCCGGGATTGCCGCACAGTTGATTTTTACAAATGGTTTGTCGTTGCGGTTGCTGTTTCGGTAGATCTCATCCGCAATGACTTCTTTACCGGCACCGGATTCACCGGTAATCAGAACGGTGGCATCAGATGGTGCTACATGACTGATCAGCGTCCAGATATTGGCAAGGGTTCCGTCTTTGCCGATCATTTCGTCATTTAAGGATTTTTCTGATTCTGCACAGGAATTTTGCGGATTCATCTCCTGAATCTCTTTGATAAAGGTGTTGAAATCTTCTTTCAAGGACTGCAGGGACACAATCGGTCGGCTGCTGGCAATGACCTGCTTAAGCGATCCGTCAGAGTCAAAGATTGGTGTTCCGGAAGCGTATCCGGTCAGCGGTGTGCCGTTGGCATAAGTCGTAGAGAGACGGAATGCCGGTTTTCCGGTGCTTAAAACATCCGGAATCGCGCCGCCGCTGTACAGCTTATCCTTTTCAATCAGATCATAAATGTTATGGTTAATTACCCGTTCCGATTCAATCCCTGTGTTGCGTGTGTAGGCAGGATTTACATATAACACATTTCCTTTGTTGTCTGTGATAAAGATACTGTCGTCAATCCCGTCTACCACTTGTTTAAAATCGATTCCCTTATCTAAAAAATAATTTAACTGGTGATCAATGTTTTTCAGTTTGTCAGCAAGATCTGCATCAGCTGTTTCCGAAATCAGCTTTTGCAGCATTTGCCGAACCTGGTAAATGGCTAAATATTGATTCATATGTATACAATCCCTCCCCTGGGGTTTTAACTGTTCTGTTATTATAGCAATTTTTAACAATTTTGTAAACAGTCGTTGCAGGTCTGTTCGAAAAATGCAACAAAGGAAAAAAGAAGGGTGTTTAAAAATTGCAACAAAAATGATATTATTTTGAAAAAATGGAACAGTAATTGCTGTAAAATGCCCGATTTTCTGCTAGAATATGGGAAAAATGGAAAAAACAAAACTGGCACAAAAATTGCTGTATATTATAATTAAAGTAAGATGTTGGGGTCAAAAGATGCTATACGAATTGTAACTGGAGGGCAAATCATGGATGTAACATATTTATCAGATATATTAAAGAAAGTTTCGGAAAAGAGCATGGATGTGGATACGGCACTGGAGTCTTTGAAACATTTGCCGTATGAGGATATCGGCTATGCCAATATTGATCAGCACAGAAATCTTCGCACCGGAGAGGCAGAGGTGATTTTTGGACAGGGCAAGACACCGGAGCAGATTGCAGGTATCGTGAGCCATATGATGCATGACAATGCAAGGATTCTGGTGACACGGGCATCTGCAGAAGCTTATGAGGCAGTAAAAGCGGTTGCCCCGGAAGCGGTATATGAAAAACTTTCCAAAATCATCATGGTTGGCGCGATGCCGGAGCCGAAAGCAGAAAAAGGAACCATTGCAGTAGTGACTGCGGGTACTTCCGATATTCCGGTGGCAGAGGAAGCAGCACTGACCGCTGAATTTTTCGGTGACAAAGTAGACCGTGTATACGACGTAGGTGTGGCAGGTATTCATCGTCTGTTTGGCAAGATCGACCGGATCCAGAGTGCAGATGTGATCATCGTGATCGCAGGTATGGAAGGCGCGCTGGCAAGTGTCGTCGGTGGTCTGGTGGAAGTGCCGGTGATCGCAGTACCAACCAGCGTAGGTTATGGCGCAAGTTTTGGAGGACTGGCAGCATTACTTTCCATGCTGAACAGCTGCGCGAATGGAATCGGTGTAGTAAATATTGATAACGGATATGGAGCAGCATGTCTGGCAAACAAAATCATGAAGAGGTAGGAACATGGCAAAGGTAAAAGAGTCAAAGGTGGAAAAACAGCAGAGATCCGATGCGGCAGAACAGGCGCACAGACTGGCACATGAACTTGGACTGGATCATGATCATTTGCATGAGGAAGGCACATCTCATGAGCATGGTCATGGACATCATCATCCAAATTCCAAGGCAGTTTCTAACCGCTTGGCAAGAGCCATTGGTCATCTGGAGGCAGTAAAACGGATGGTAGACCGGGAAGATGACTGTTCGGAAATTCTGACGCAGCTGGCAGCGGTTCGTTCTGCGATTAATAATGCCGGAAAAGTAATTTTGATGGATCATCTGAATCATTGTATCATAGAAGCAGTTGAGGACGAGGATTACGACAAGATCAAAGAGTTTGGAGATGCGATCCAGAAGTTCGTGAAGTAGATTTTTTTGAGTGAGGGAATTTAAAATGAAGAAAGTATTATATCTGGAATGTAAGACGGGAGCAGCCGGGGATATGCTGATGGGGGCATTATACAGCCTGCTCACAGAGGAACAGAAAACCATATTTTTGAAAAAAATAAATGCAATCAGCGAAGAAGTGCACGTAATTCCGCAGGAAACATGCAAACAGGGAATCGGTGGCATTCATATGAAAGTTGAGATCAACGGGGAAGAAGAAGGCGTTGAGCATACTCATGAGCATCATCATGATCATGGAGAGATGCATGAGCATACCCATGAACACAGTCATTGTGTAGAACATACCCATGAGGAAGTCCATGTACATACTGATGAGGATGGTCATGGACACGATCATGCTCACGAAGATGCACACGTACATACTCACGAGGATGGTCATGGACACGATCATGCACATGAAGACGCACATACCCACGACCCTCACCATGAAGATGGACATATGCATGCACATCGTCACGGACATCATGCACATACAAGTGTTGCGTCCATTTTGGAAAAAATCAGTTCACTGGATCTGAGCGATATCGTAAAGAAACATGCAGAAGGCATTTACCGCGCTATCGCAGCCGCAGAGAGTACCGTTCATCGTACCGATATGGAGCAGATCCACTTCCATGAAGTTGGTTCTGTGGATGCGTTAATTGATGTGGTTGGTAGCAGTCTTGCCATCGAGATGCTTGGCGTGGATGAGATTCAGGCTTCTCCGGTCTGCGTGGGAAATGGCACTGTTCGCTGTGCACACGGTGTACTTCCTGTTCCGGCTCCGGCAACCGCAGAGATCATCAAAGGCATGCCGGTATATTGCAGCAGCTTTGACGGGGAATTACTGACACCGACAGGTGCCGCTATTTTAAAATACTTTGTTGAAACATTCACAAGACAGATGAATATGGAAATTGAAGAAATCGGATATGGTTTCGGCACAAAAGAATTTGAACAGTTAAGCTGTGTAAGAGCTTTTCTTGGATATCAAAAATAGAGATGACTGATACCTCTGTAAGTGTTGAGGTATTTCCGGATAAATAAGTGAAAGATAACAGCTCATATATTACGTTACAGTTCACTCATCACATGTATTCAGGTAATGACCATGCTTGCATGAGGAATTAGCTGGATACATAGTGATGAAGGGAGCGCC
>NZ_JRFU01000160.1 GCF_003122485.1 Eubacterium ramulus | reverse complement strand
GATCATTTTTCAGTATCTGAAGAAGTAGTTGAGGAAATGTTGCAGGAGATCCAGGAACTGGATCCGGCAGGCGTCGGCGCCAGAAATCTTCAGGAATGTCTGTTGCTTCAGGTGGAACGGATCAAGGACTATTCCGATGTGACGGTTGAGATCATTAAGAATTATATGGAAGAAGTTGCCAAAAATCATCTGCCAAACATTGCGAAAAAGCTTCAGGTTTCTCTGGAGGAAGTACAGGATGCCTGTGAGGAGATCCGCAAACTGAATCCAAAGCCGGGCAGTTCTTTCAGTGACCGTGAACAGCTTCGTTATATCAGTCCGGATGCGGTTGTGGTAAAACTGGAAGATCAGTTTGAAATATTGATTAATGAATATCAGTATCCGGGATTTTCCATCAGTGGCTATTATCAGGCGATGATGGAGAGTACCACCGATGAGGAAGCAAAAAAATATCTGAAAGATAAAGTACAGCAGGCACAGTGGGTATCTAACTGCATTTCACAGCGTTCCTCCACTTTATCCCGTGTTATGCATCTGCTGGTAGCAAAACAGAATGATTTTTTCATGTATGGACCCGGACATAAGCGCCCGATGCGTCTGGTAGATCTGGCAGAAGAATTGAATCTCCATGAATCTACCATCAGCCGTGCCATGAGGGGCAAATATCTGCAATGTTCCTGGGGCGTGTTTCCGCTGAACTATTTCCTGACTTCTGTTGCAGTAAAGAGCAGCTGCGGAAATGAAGGGGACGAAAAGACACCGGAGCAGATGAAAGCTATGATCCAGGAGATCGTAGACGGTGAGAATAAGAAAAAACCGTACAGCGATCAGACAATCAGTGACCAGCTTGCGGCAAAAGGAATTAAACTGTCCCGCCGTACGGTCAATAAATATCGTACCGAGATGGGAATCCCGGACAAGAGTGGTCGAAAAGAGTACATTTAGTCATAAAGGAGAAGGAATGACACTGCAAGAGTTTTTTACAGAAAATCCGCGGATCGCAATTGCGTTTTCCGGAGGAACAGATTCTGCCTACTTAGCTTATATGGCAAAAAAATATGCAAAAGAAATGACAGCGATCTATGTATCCACAGCATTTCAACCGGCATTTGAACGGGAGGATGCCATTCGCTTCTGCAAGGAGTATGATATTCCGTTGACGATTTTGGAACGGGATGTATTAAGTCAGGAGGCGGTTGTACAGAATCCGTCAAATCGCTGCTATTATTGCAAAACAGTTATTTTTACCGAGATTCAGAAGAAAGCACTGGAACTTGGATTTACCTGTCTGGCAGATGGAACAAATGCGTCCGATGATGCAGACGACAGGCCGGGGATGAAAGCGTTGCAGGAACTGAAAGTACTGTCACCGCTTCGTATTTGCGGGATCACAAAACCGGCACTTCGGGATGAATCCGAAAAACTTGGATTATTTACTGCACGGAAACCGGCGTACGCCTGTCTGGCAACCCGTATTCCTTCCGGTACACGGATCAGGGCAAAACAGCTTCAGGATGTAGAACAGGCAGAGACCGCACTGACAGCTATGGGATTTACAGATTTTCGTGTGCGCCATCCGGAAGGCTATGCAAAGCTTCAGGTAAAACCGGAGCAGCTTTCCCTTGTAATGGAAAAACGAGAGGAGATTCTGACCGTTTTGGAACCGATTTTCGGAACTGTCTGTCTGGATCTGAAAACGAGATAATGCGTCGCAAACCCGCATAAACACTGGACTTGACCAACGGTCGAGTCCTTTTTTTGACCGAAAAGATTGACGGGTGCGGGGATTGCTGTTATAACTGGGAACACAGACAGCGCTGCAGAAATCGAAAGGAGCAAAATCTGAAATGGAAAAAAGAGAAAATTTCGGAAGATATATAAAAGAAAAACGAAAAGAAGCCGGGCTCTCACAGAAAGAGCTGGCAAAGCAGTTATTTGTATCAGAATCAGCAGTCAGCAAATGGGAGAGAGGTGTTTCCCAAACAAAAAGATATTAAGAAACAGCCCATGTTTACCTGCTTGCAAACAAAAGAATATTGCTACTAGACTAAGAGATACTACATAAGTGTGTTGGTATCTCTTTTTTGTTGCCGTGAAACAGCAGACTATTTCATTTCTGCTTGATTACCTTAAAACTTATTAGTCTATGGTTTGTCAAGGGCTTGTTGCGTGAGAAATGCTGAATATCACCCTTTACAAAACATAGGCTGATAAGTAACTTTTCAAAAGCAGAAAAGAAATGGCAATGCTTATAACAATATGATATAATGCAGATGAAGACAAAAAAGGAATTTGTCGAGCTGGTTAGTTCGAGATAATTTTGAGTTTGTTAAGATGTGGTGCACTTGATGGAATCACAGGTACGACATCATATTATGGAGGATGAAATAGATGATAGGTTTGATTGTTGCGAGGTCAAAGAATAATGTTATAGGCAAGAATGGTAATATACCATGGAAAATAAAGGGAGAACAAAAGCAATTTAGAGAGTTAACAACGGGTAATGTGGTTATTATGGGGCGAAAGTCTTATGAAGAAATCGGTCATCCGTTGCCTAATAGAATGAATATTGTTGTTTCCACCACAACAGAGTATCAAGGAGATAATTTAGTTTCAGTTAAATCATTAGAAGATGCATTATTATTGGCTAAAGGACGAGATGTATACATATCTGGTGGATATGGACTATTTAAGGAAGCTTTGCAAATAGTAGATAAAATGTATATCACAGAAGTAGATTTAAATATTGAAGATGGAGATACATTCTTTCCAGAATTTGATATCAATGATTTTGAAGTTTTGATAGGGGAAACACTTGGTGAGGAAGTGAAATATACGAGAACATTTTATGTAAGGAAAAAATGAATTGAGTAAATTTTGGATTTAGGGTGTTTTCATAAATATATTGCTTTTTATGCATATATAAATTGTTGTAAGACAAATTCCAGTTGAACCAAATCGCTGCGCGATGGCCTGCCAAGGCTGTGGCGCAGCGATTTGGTTCAATTGGTAAAAATCGGTGTGCAGTCCAGAGGAATGGGCAGATACATTCTAAATGTAGTCTGCTTTTTCCTCTGTCCTGACGCCGATTGTTTACGAAATAATTTGTATGGGGCGATAAAATCAGAATTTGAGAGAGTATTGAATATGAATAAGGAATGGTCTGAACTTAATAAAACAATGCAGGCACAAATAAAAAAGAAAGATACTTATAAGAGGGGTATTGATACTTTACTTACTTTACGAAGTCAGTTAATACAAACCTTAGTATCTTTCAAAGAAGAATTATGCAGAGAAGATTTTAACTCAATCCCCTTCATAAACGCTGATGGTTATCATAGTAAGACGATTGCTTATTCTATTTGGCATATTTTCCGCATTGAAGATATAGTTGTGCATACAGTGATAAATGAAGATGAACAAGTATTTTTTGCAGGCAATTATCAAGAGCGTATCAATTCACCTATCATTACAACAGGAAATGAACTCATGAAACAGCAGATTGCAGACTTTTCAAAACAGCTTAATCTGGAAGAATTATATTTATATATTTTCGAAGTATGGGAAAGCACTGAGAAAATGCTTGAACGGTTATCTTATGATGAATTGAAAAGAAAAATACCGAAAGAAAGAAAAGGATACTTAGAATCGTTGAATGTAGTAAACGACAATGAAAAAGCAATTTGGCTGATTGATTATTGGTGTAATAAAGATATTTGTGGACTAATTCAAATGCCGTTTTCAAGACATTGGATTATGCACACAGAAGCCTGTTTGCGTATAAAGAACAAGATACATTCATAGGCAAAAATTTCAGTTTGTAGAACTAAGGAAATTGGAATTTAAGGAGGAATAAAGTATGGTTAGTGATTTTATAAGAGCAGCATTTCCATGGATTTTAATGGGTTTATTTGTAGCAATCAGTTGTTCCCTTATGAGTAAAAAAGAGAAATAAATTCCTGTTTGTATTTATAAAAGAGAAAAAATGAGAAAAGTAGTTTTATTTATTGCCATGAGCCTTGACGGATATATTGCGGACGGTAATGGTGGAGTAGCTTGGCTAAATGGTCATGGAAATGACAATGAAAACATCGACACTTATACAGAATTTACCAAAGATATAGATACTGTCTTAATGGGGTGGAATACTTCTCATCAGGTTGTTACTGAACTTTCTCCGCAAGAATGGGTATATAATAAATTTACAACTTATGTATTAACACATAAAGAGTGCAATTCTTCCCAACAAATTCATTTTACAAGTGAAAATCCTGTTTTATTATTGGAACGGCTAAAACAAGAAGCAGGAAAGGATATTTGGATTTGTGGCGGAGCAAATCTTGTTCAGCAGTTGGTAAGCAAAAATATGATTGATAAATATTACATTTCTGTTATTCCTACTCTGTTAGGAAATGGGGTTCGTCTTTTGGGCAACATAGACAGGGAAATAAAGTTAAGGCTTTGTAAAACACAGACTTATAACGGAATAACCGATTTGATTTATATGCGTAGATAACTAGAGAGAAACAGAAAAGCTGTTAAACCGACGGAGCGATCCGACCACGTTGGCGGGAAAATCCTTAAGATTTTTCCGCCATGCTTGCAAGGGGGCGGTTCGCTTCGGCGGTTCGGCGAGCTTGCGAGCCGTTCAAAGCCCCCGTTATCTAACAAGGGGGGCACAAAAAACAAGAAACACTATACACTAACAAGCGGAAAACGCTGTATTTATAAGGCAAAACCCCATTTTTACAGTAGTGATATAAATTGTACCTATATCACTATGAAAATTGAATAGTAAATATGAGAAAGACAGTTGATTTCAAAAAATAAGAAATTGATTGTCGTTTTCTTTTGCAGAAATTTAAGTGCAGGCAATTATGGTAGTTGTCGTAATTGCTGTCAGCTCAGTGTTTATCACTGATGGTGTGAAAGATTTACGGTTGGAGATGTTCAATAAGATTATTGGTGCTTAATTATTTTTATTGTAGTGCTGATATGAGAATGTTATAATTGGGGTATAAAACATACAAATAAATTTGCTGAAAAATGAGGTATCAAAATATGGAAAATGAATTACTGGAAAACTTAGGAAGACTTCACACAACTGAACTTGGCGTTATTAGAATTAAAAAGAACTTATCTTTGAATGTAGAAAATGTAATTGAATGGTGCAAAGAAAAAATTAGCCTTTCTAATGCGGAAATCACAAGAAAAGGAAAAAACTGGTATATAACGATTGATAATTGTATTATAACGGTAAATGCGTACAGTTATACCGTTATCACTTCTCACAAGGTAAAATGATAAATTTTTCTATAAAGGAATTAAACGCATTTGCAGTTATTGGGCAGGAAGTAGAACTGACTAATTATCAAAAAAAGAATATTCAGATTAGTACACAGTTTTGGAGAAAGTTTAACAGTAGTTTGAAAAAAGCGTATCTTTCACAATCAGGAAATTGGGTAAAATATGCTTTTATGGAAAGAAGAAATGGAAAACTTTATTATTTCTGTTCTATTCCCCAAAGAACCATTACCCCAGAGGGCTTTCTGTATAAAGAAATACCGTCTTATAAATATTTGGTTGTGGAGCATATTGGTGCTATGGATAAAATATATGAAACTTATGGCAAGATTTATGAAGAAATTATTCCTAGTACATCGTATATTCCTATAAAAGATATTATCCTACACTTTGAAAAATACGATTATCGTTTTCATTGGAATAGTGATAATTCAGTTATTGAAATTTGGATACCTATTCAAGATTAGAAGCAATTTTATATCCATACACACAAAGCAGTTAGTCTTAGGATTGACTGCTTTTTCTATACAGATTTTTAATGACAGGCAATTATCAATTATGGTAGTTGCCTTTTTTGATTGGAGGAATTGAAGAATGAATGATAAAAACTTTATTGAAGAACTAAGACAAAAGCGTGAGGAATACGGAGTAACACAAACAAGGCTTGCTGTTGCCTGTGGTATCAGCCGTGAATATTACAACCGCATTGAAAAAGGAAAACAGCCATTGAATGACGAATTAAGAGAAATCATAGAAAAACAGATTGAGCGTTTCAATCCGCAAGAACCACTATTCTTATTGATTGATTACTTTCGTGTCCGCTTTCCTACTACGGACGCATTGGCGATTATCCGTGATGTATTACAACTGAAATCTAATTACATGCTTTATGAAGATTATGGAAAATACGGATATGAAAGCAAATATGTACTTGGCGACATCAATATCATGTGTTCCATGCAGGAGCATTTAGGTGTTTTATTGGAACTGAAAGGCAAAGGCTGTCGGCAAATGGAATGTTATCTACTGGCACAGGAACGCTCATGGTATGACTTCATGCTGGATTGTATGACGGCTGGTGGTGTGATGAAACGGCTTGATTTGGCTATCAATGATAAAGCAGGAATATTGGATATTCCAAAGTTAAAGGAAAAATACAAGGCTGGCGAATGTATCTCCTACTTCCGTATGCAGAAAGATTACAGCGGTACAGAAAAATGCGGTAGCGATTTACCAAAGAATACAGGAGAAACCTTATATCTCGGTTCAACAAGTAGCGAATTATATATGTGTGCTTATCAGAAAAATTATGAGCAGTATGTCAAGAATGGCACAGAAATTGAAGATACGGAGATTAAGAACCGTTTTGAAATACGCATGAAGAACGAACGAGCCTATTATGCGGTTGTAGATTTACTGACCTATCGGGACGCTGAACGCACCGCTTTTTCTATCATCAATCATTATGTCCGCTTTGTTGACAGAGAGGACGACAAGCCAAAAAGTCAATGGATAACAAATGATGATTGGGCATGGTTTGTAGGGGAAAACAGAGAGCCGATACGCTTAACCACAAAGCCAGAGCCTTACACTTTACAAAAAGCGTTGCATTGGCTACAAAGACAAGTCGCACCAACCATAAAAATGGTACAGGCATTAGACAGAGAAAATCGTACAACGATACTGAAAGATATGATTGAGCAGGCAGAACTAAAAGACAAGCATAAACATTTATTACAATTAGAGAAATCAACCATAGAAGAACGTATAGATACCGCTGTTCCACAAGAGAATGACGGTATTTTTTAATGTAATTGAAAAATTTCAGATTTAGTCAGCAAAGAGCTGTTTTCATTCCCTATGTGAAGTGAAAGAAGAAAAATAAATTTTTTATTAAATCTGCAACAAAATGGCTACTTGCGTACAGATATGGTGCGAGAAAAGGAAATCTAAACTTTTTTTGAAAATAGGTCATTAAATCGGGGCTTGCTGTCCCTATATGAAGTGAAAGAAGAAAAAAGTTTTGAAAAAATGACGGAAATTCGTGATTAGTGGACAGTCTTCTGTGAAAAGAGGAAAAACATCATCATTTTGTATTCAAACAGGCATTAGCAGTTGAGTGTTGATGTGAAAAGATGAAAATACTTTGTTCTCAACTTAACAATTTAAGGTTTCCGTTCCCTATATGGTGCAAAGAAAATATTTCATTCTATTGTTGGCAGTAACGGTATGGTTTGGGTAGTTAGGGTGTGAAAAGGAAAATATTCTTTTTTCATCATCAACTTAGCAAAATGACATTTTCTATCCCTATATGGTGCATGAAAAGAAGTTAAAATTTTTCCATTTAAACTTAGCAAATGGACGTTTGCTGTACAGATAGTAGTGAAAAAGGAGAAAATCAACCGTTGATTGCCAAAATGAACCGTTCCATTTGTACTAATAATGGAAAAAGTTTTGGATTTTGGTTACGTTTCTCCTCTTTTCCAACGCGATATATAGGAAAGACGATTTTTTTCTTTCAATCGTTCTTTGACAACTGAATAAAGTAATTCAATACGTTTGACAGACAGCTAGCCGTTGAAACAAATACGCCACGACCTTTCCCCTGCAAGAGCGAGCGAAAACCTATTTGTGTTCTTGTAAAAGATTTGTCCTCTTTTATCGCCATGACCTGTACTGTCAGATAATGATACTCCCGTACAGCCACAGCTTGAGCATTAAGAGCGTCGCACGCAATGGGTACGGCTACATAAGAACTATGCAGAGGTGGAACTCCTGTGGGCTATGACAAAAGCCGTTGAATTGCTTAGAAAGATTTTACAGAAAGGGGGTATGTGTTATTGATAATGCTGTAAAAACAATTCAAAAGAAAAATGGCAAGTGTGGCATTGGCAACAGAGGAAAGACAAAGATTGTAGTAAAAGAGCATTTTTCCGAAAAGGGCAAAACAATGGAAGAACTTCTAACTGATGTCATGCTGGAAAAAGCAAAGCAGACAATCGCATAAAATCGGTGCAGTTGTAAGAAATAGATTGAATGACAAAAAGTACCCGTGTTATACTTTACTTGCAAGCAGGTATTGTAAACACGGGTTAGTTATAAAGGAGGATAACTGACAATGAAACAACAGATTTACAATACTGCACTTTATCTTAGGTTAAGCCGAGATGATGAATTACAGGGCGAAAGTTCCAGCATTACCACACAGAGAAGTATGTTGCGTTTATATGCAAAAGAACATCATTTGAATGTCATTGATGAATATATTGATGACGGCTGGTCGGGAACAAATTTTGACAGACCGAGTTTTCAAAGAATGATTGAGGATATAGAGGCAGGAAAAATCAACTGTGTTGTAACGAAAGACCTTTCCCGTCTTGGCAGAAATTATATTATGACAGGACAATATACAGAATTGTATTTCCCTAGTCATAATGTCCGCTACATAGCGATTGATGACGGTGTAGACAGCGAAAAAGGCGAAAGTGAGATTGCACCATTTAAGAACATCATCAATGAATGGGTGGCAAGAGATACAAGCCGTAAAGTCAAATCAGCATTTAAGACAAAGTTTGCGGAGGGGGCTCATTACGGTGCTTATGCTCCGTTAGGATATAAGAAACACCCTGACATCAAAGGAAAACTGTTGGTTGATGATGAAACAAAATGGATTATTGAAAAAATCTTTTCCCTAGCCTATCAAGGTTACGGAAGTGCAAAAATCACAAAGCAGTTAAGAGCAGAAAAAGTTCCGACAGCGTCATGGCTAAATTTTACAAGATACGGTACTTTTGCACATATCTTTGAGGGAAAACCCGAAAGTAAGCGTTATGAGTGGACGATTGCTCATGTCAAGGCGATATTGAAAAGTGAGGTTTATATCGGAAACAGTGTTCACAATATGCAGTCTACGGTATCGTTCAAGAGCAAAAAGAAAGTGCGTAAGCCCGAAAGTGAATGGTTTCGAGTAGAAAACACTCACGAGCCGATTATTGACAAGGAAGTGTTCTATCGTGTGCAGGAGCAGATAAAATCAAGACGCAGACAGACAAAGGAAAAGGCAACGCCGATTTTTGCAGGGCTTGTCAAGTGTGCGGATTGTGGTTGGTCTATGAGATTTGGAACGAATAAGACAAATAAAACGCCTTACAGTTATTATGCTTGCAGTTACTACGGGCAGTTTGGCAAAGGTAATTGTTCTATGCACTACATTCGTTATGATGTGCTGTATCAAGCCGTATTGGAACGCTTGCAGTATTGGGCTAAGGCAGTACAGCAGGACGAAGAAAAGGTATTGAACAAGATACAGAAAGCTGGCAATGCAGAGAGAATACGGGAAAAGAAGAAAAAGGCAAGTACATTGAAGAAAGCCGAGAACAGACAAAATGAGATTGACCGTTTATTTGCGAAAATGTATGAAGATAGAGCCTGTGAGAAGATAACAGAGCGAAATTTTGTGATGTTGTCCAGCAAGTACCAAAAAGAACAGATAGAACTGGAACAGCAGATAACAAGCCTAAGAGAAGAACTAAGTAAAATGGAACAGGATATGATAGGTGCTGAAAAGTGGATTGAGTTAATCAAGGAATATTCCGTACCAAAGGAACTGACAGCACCATTATTAAATGCCATGATAGAAAAAATCCTCATACATGAAGCAACAACGAATGAGGATAACGAAAGAATACAGGAAATTGAGATATATTACCGATTTATTGGAAAAGTTGAGTAATCAACAAGAGTAATATTTTTAACTAAGGGAAACCGGATTATCCTATCCGGATATGACATTGGTCACCAGTTTGTGTGAGATCTTACATGTGTCAGAACATGAACTTCTGACCGCCAGCGATGACATGCATCAGCGTGAGATTGAGGAACAGTCCCGTGGATATCTGAGAATTTTAAAAGGCTATACATGGATTACTTACATCTGCTATCTGGCAGTTTTGATCCCATGTTTTATCGGAAACCTTGTGACAGAACATCGCCTGTCCTGGTTCTTTATTGTGGTTGGTGGTCTTGCCATGATATTTTCCTTTATCAATGTGCCGGTGATGACCAAAACAAGACGCGCAGAAAAATGCTTTTGGTGCTTTTATGGATCACTCATTTACATGCTGTGTGTCTGCCGGATCGTGTTAGGCGGCGATTGGCTGATTATGTCTCTGTTAGGTATCAGCTTTGGCTTGCTTAGCGTATTTTTGCCTATCATTCTATGTAGCTGGAAATCTAACTGGCCGATTTTACATCATAAAGGACTGATCTGTCTTGGGATTGATACGGTATTAGCCTATCTGATGGTATTTTTCGGTTGCCTGTTCTATGTGAAAGGCGTGACAGGTGCCATTATCGCTCAGAACCTGTGGGTATTGACAATTTTTGTAATACTTGCATGGCTAATCTTTGTGGTATTCCGATATATCAGATGCAGTCGTTTAATGAAAACGAGTATTACAGTTGCACTTTGTGGCGTATGGATGTTTTTGGCTGACACGATGGTCAGCATTGCTTACAGCAGCAGAATTGTCAGACCAGGTGTAAACTTTCATAACTGGATGGATTTTGGCGGACAAAATATCGGGCTGGTGATTCTGATCGTCGGTGCAGTGATGATTGCAGCCAGCATGATCCGGGATATGAGAAAATAAAACAGATAAAAATAAGGTATGTCTGTTCGTGTTAAAGTTGAGAGATAGACGTACCTTTTTTGTTGTGTATTGACAAAAGTATCGTTATCATGATAATGAATAACATGATGGGTAAAAAAGAGCGCAGGACGAAAAAACGTTTTGCGCTCTTTTTCAACGGAGAAGGAGGGATTTGAACCCTCGCGCCGTGTTACCGACCTACTGGTGTTCGAAGCCAGACCCTTCAGCCACTTGGGTACTTCTCCAAAATAAGACTTAATAATTAGTATAAACATTTTTCAGAGGTTCGTCAATCCCTGAAAAGTATGCTAAAATATAGTTTACTGTAAAATTTTCAGACAGGGCAATTAGTCTTGTAATCCCCTGGTTAATTTGATAAAATTCAGAACATACGATGTGTTTTTTTCACAGATTGTTTTATAATAAAAAGTACAAGAAATAAACAGGGTAATCTGATCATCTGTGAACTGAGAGAGGAGCGGAAACAATGAAAAGAATCGGAATGCTGACAAGTGGCGGAGACTGCCAGGCTTTAAATGCCGCAATGCGCGGAGTAGTAAAAGGATTAAATACCAATCTGGATGAACTGGAGATTTATGGTTTTTACGATGGATACAAAGGACTGATCTACGGAAATTATCGTCTGCTGACATCCAAAGATTTTTCCGGAATTCTGACAAAAGGCGGAACGATTCTTGGAACATCCCGCCAACCGTTCAAATATATGCGTGTGCCGGATGAAAACGGACTGGACAAGGTAGAGGCAATGAAACATACCTATCACAAACTGAACCTTGACTGTCTGGTAATTCTTGGCGGCAACGGTACACAGAAAACTGCAAACCTGCTTCGTGAAGAAGGCCTGAACATCATTCATCTGCCAAAAACCATCGACAATGATATTTATGGTACGGATATTACCTTCGGTTTTCAGAGTGCGCTGGATATTGCGACGGGCGTTATCGACTGCATTCATACTACAGCAGCTTCCCATAACCGCGTATTTATCGTGGAGATCATGGGGCATAAAGTTGGCTGGCTTCCGCTTCATGCCGGCGTAGCAGGCGGCGCTGATATCATTCTGATCCCGGAGATCCCGTATGATATTGACAAAGTTGTAGAGGCCATCAACAAACGAAGCAAAGATGGAAAAGGTTTCACGATTCTGGCAGTTGCAGAAGGTGCGATTTCCAAAGAAGATGCAAAACTTTCCAAGAAAGAGCTGAAGGCAAAGAAAAAAGAGACAAAATATCCGTCTGTCTCCTATGAAGTGGCAGCACAGATTCAGGAGCGTACAGGAAATGAAGTGCGTGTTACCGTTCCGGGACATATGCAGCGTGGCGGAAGTCCGTGTGCTTACGACCGTGTTCTGTGTACACAGCTTGGTGCGCATGCAGCAAAACTGATTCTGGATGAGGATTACGGCTACATGGTTGGTATGATCGACGGTCAGACCAGGAAAGTACCTTTGGGCGATGTTGCCGGCAAACTGAAAATGGTTCAGCCGGACTGCCAGCTGATCAAAGAAGCTAAATTAGTGGGAATCTGCTTCGGAGATTAATAATTATATTCAAGAATGCTTCGGTATTCTTGTTGCGAGGCGCTAACTGCATAAATTGCAATAAAACGTGTTACTGAGAGTTAGAAAGGAGCCGCTATGTCTTATACGGCTTTATATCGAAAATACCGTCCGTCCGAATTTGAGGATGTAAAAGGACAGGAGCATATTGTTACAACATTAAAAAATCAGATCAAAGCAGACCGTATCGGACATGCTTATCTGTTTTGCGGTACCCGTGGAACCGGAAAAACCACGGTAGCAAAAATTTTTGCAAAAGCCGTAAACTGTGAGCATCCGGTGGACGGAAGTCCCTGTGGGGAGTGCGCTTCCTGCAAGGCGATCGCAGCAGGCTCATCCATGAACGTGATCGAGATCGATGCGGCTTCCAACAACGGTGTGGAAAACATTCGTCAGATCCGTGAGGAAGTTTCCTATTCCCCGACGCAGGGAAAGTATAAAGTATACATCATCGATGAGGTTCACATGCTTTCCATCGGAGCCTTCAATGCTTTGCTGAAAACACTGGAAGAACCGCCATCTTATGTTATCTTTATTCTGGCAACCACAGAATCACACAAGATTCCGATCACGATTCTGTCCCGTTGTCAGAAGTACGACTTCCGCAGGATTTCCATCGAGACGATTTCAGACCGTCTGATGGATCTGTTGCAGCAGGAAGGCGTGGAAGCAGAGGAAAAAGCAGTCCGTTATGTGGCAAAAGCCGGAGACGGTTCCATGCGAGATGCGTTAAGTCTGCTGGATCAGTGTATCGCTTTTTATCTGGGTGAACCGCTGACCTACGACCATGTGCTGGAAGTGCTTGGCGCGGTGGATACTGAAGTATTCAGCCGTTTGCTTCGTTCCATTCTGGCAAATAACGTGGTGCAGGCGATTGAACTTTTGGAAGAACTGATCGTGCAGGGACGTGAACTGGGGCAGTTTGTGACCGATTTTGTATGGTATCTGCGTAACCTTCTTCTGGTCAAAAGCTCCGACCAGATGGAAGATGTGTTGGACATGTCCAGTGAAAATCTGGCATTATTAAAAGAAGAAGCGGACATGATCGAGGGTGATGTGATCATGCGTTACATCCGTATTTTTTCAGATTTATCCGGTCAGCTTAAATATGCACCGCAGAAGCGTGTATTAATTGAGATCGCTCTGATCAAACTTTGCCGTCCGGCAATGGAAACCACGCAGGATGCGCTGACCGACCGTGTGGCACAACTTGAGAAAAAAGTAGAAGAAGGTGTAACCGTGGTGGCAGCAGCACCGGCTGTGCAGCCTGCTTCGGGCAGTGCACCCGCCACACCACAGAAACCGAAAGAACCGGCGCAGATGCCGAAAGCAATCCCGGATGACATCCGTCAGGTGGTAAAAAACTGGAGTTCCATTGTGCGTGAACTTCCGGGTGTTACTGCGACTTATTTGAGGAGCGCACACTTAAGCCTTGGCGGAGAAAATAAATTAATGCTGGTGTTTGACGACGATTTGGCATATACTTATGTGACGGAGGAGCGTCGCAGGACGGAAATCACGGAACGGATCTCAAACCGGATCGGCAAAGAGATTGAGGTAGTGATGCAGTCCAACGATTCCGGACGTCCATTCGAAGAGAATTATATCGATCTGGAACAGATTGTCCACATGGATATTGAAGTGGAAGATGAATAACTGCAGGAAAATACGGAATGAACCCTGAAAGAAACAAACAGGGAGTAAATTGCGTGTAAATGCGGGTAAAATTTGAAATAGCAGGAGGATGCAATATGGCAAAAAGAGGTGGATTTCCGGGAGGAATGCCGGGAAACATGAATAATCTGATGAAACAGGCACAGAAAATGCAGCGTCAGATGGAAGAAGCAACCAAAGAGCTGGAAGAGAAAGAAGTATCTGCCAGCGCAGGCGGCGGAGCAGTAGAAGTAACTGTATCCGGTAAAAAAGAAGTAGTAAAAGTAAAATTAGCAGAAGAAGTAGTAGATCCGGATGATATCGAGATGCTGGAAGATCTGATCGTAGCTGCTACAAACGAAGCACTGCGTAAAATGGATGAGATCTCACAGCAGTCCATGTCCAAGATTACAGGCGGCATGGGAATGGGCGGAGGATTTCCGTTCTAATGGATTACTACAGCAAGCAGATCAGTAAATTGATTGAAGAACTGTCTTCTCTGCCGGGCATCGGCAGCAAGTCCGCGCAGCGTCTGGCATTTCACATCCTGAACATGCCGACAGAGCGGGTAGAACGACTGGCAGACACCATTCTGGATGCCAGAAAAAATATCCGTTACTGCAAGACCTGTTACACACTGACAGATGCGGAAGAATGCCCGATCTGTCGAAACAACGGACGTGATCATTCCACGATCATGGTAGTGGAGACTACCCGTGATCTGGCAGCTTATGAAAAGACAGGACAGTACGATGGCGTATATCATGTGTTACACGGCGCGATTTCCCCAATGCTTGGAATCGGACCGGAAGATATCCGTCTGAAAGAACTGATGCAGCGTCTGCAGGGCGATGTAAAAGAAGTGATCATCGCCACGAACTCCAGCCTGGAGGGAGAGACGACTGCCATGTATATCAGCAAACTGATCAAACCGACCGGGATTAAAGTATCGCGAATTGCCAGCGGTGTGCCGGTGGGCGGTGATCTGGAATATATTGATGAGGTTACATTATTAAGAGCTCTGGAAGGACGAGTGGAATTATAGTCTGTAAAAATGTGATGCTATTTTTATGATAGAATCGCAGATATGATTGCAATAAATATACATTTTGGTTATATGATGTATATTTCGCAAAAAAGCTATAGGGAAACTTGGTTCGATAGAGCAGAGCAAGAAAGGGAGCACATTATGACAAAGTTAGAACTTGAAAAAATTGCTGTAGAAGTGCGCAAAGGAATCATCACCGGCGTACACAGCGCAAAATCCGGTCATCCGGGTGGATCTTTATCCGCAGCAGAGATTTTTACTTATCTGTATTTTGTAGAGATGAATGTAGATCCGAAAAATCCGAAAGATCCGAACAGAGACAGATTCGTCCTTTCCAAAGGACATGTTGCACCAGGTCTGTATGCGACACTGGCACAGAAAGGATATTTCCCGGTAGAAGAGCTGAAAGGACTGCGTCATATCGGCTCCATGCTTCAGGGACATCCGGATATGAAACACATTCCGGGTATTGATATGTCCAGCGGTTCCTTAGGACAGGGATTTTCAGCAGCAGTTGGTATGGCACTGGCAGCAAAAATGGACGGCAAAGATTACCGCGTATATTCACTTGCCGGTGATGGTGAGATCCAGGAGGGACAGATCTGGGAGGCATCTATGTTTGCCGGAGCACGTAAACTGGACAACCTTGTATTATTCGTAGACAACAACGGTCTTCAGATCGATGGAAATATCGCAGACGTATGCTCACCGTACCCGATCGATAAAAAGTTTGAGGCATTCAATTTCCATGTAATCAACATCAACGGAAATGATTTTGACGAGATCGCAGCAGCATTAAAAGAGGCTCGCGAGACAAAAGGTCAGCCGACAGCTATTATCGCAAAAACAATCAAAGGTAAAGGTGTATCTTACATGGAGAATCAGGCCGGATGGCATGGAAAAGCTCCAAACGATGAAGAATTTGCCATTGCTATGGAAGAATTAAAGAAAGCAGGTGAAGCATTATGTCAGAAATAAAGAAAATCGCAACAAGAGACAGTTACGGCAATACATTAGTAGAGCTTGGTAAAGAGCATGATAATTTAGTAGTTCTGGATGCTGACCTTGCTGGAGCAACCAAAACAGGCGTATTCAAAAAAGAGTTCCCGGAGCGTCACATTGACTGTGGTATCGCTGAGGGCAACATGGCAGGTATCGCTGCAGGTCTTGCTACCTGTGGAAAAGTTCCGTTCATGAGTTCTTTCGCAATGTTTGCAGCAGGACGTGCTTTTGAGCAGGTTCGTAACTCCATCGGATACCCGCACTTAAATGTAAAAATCGGTGCAACTCACGCAGGTATCTCTGTAGGTGAGGATGGAGCAACTCATCAGTGTAACGAGGATATCGCACTTATGCGTACAATTCCGGGCATGGTAGTCATCAATCCGTGTGACGATGTAGAAGCAAAGGCAGCTGTTCGTGCTGCTTACGAGTACGAAGGACCGGTTTATTTAAGATTTGGTCGTCTGGCAGTTCCGGTAATCAACGACGAAGCAACCTACAAATTCGAGATCGGTAAAGGTATCGTATTAAAAGAAGGTAAAGACGTAACTATTATCGCAACAGGTCTGTGTGTAAACGAAGCTCTGGAAGCAGCAAAACTGCTGGCAGCAGACGGCATTGATGCAGAAGTGATCAACATCCATACGATCAAACCGCTGGATGAGGATCTGGTTGTTGCATCTGCACAGAAAACAGGCAAAGTCGTAACAGTAGAAGAGCACTCTGTAATCGGTGGTCTTGGAAGTGCTGTATGCGATGCGTTAAGCGAGAAAGCTCCGACAAAAGTAATGAAGATCGGTGTGTATGATCGCTTTGGTGAGTCTGGACCGGGTGCTGAGCTGATTAAGAAATATGAGCTTGATGGTGAGAGCATCTATAAAAAAGTAAAGGGCTTTATGGCTTAAAAAATCTTGTTTAGGGTGGCTTAAAATTCTTAAGTCTGTGAAAACGCCAGTCATCCATCTTACCTCCGCAGCTAACAATCGCTTGCTGAGGAAAGATGGATGACTGGCGTTTATTTACGTTGAGATAATTATAAATTTTTGCGCCAATCTGCACTGTGTGTTGATTCTTCAATCTCGCTTTCATATACTTTGAGTTTATTTCCAAAAAACGGCAAAGTTTTACAGTGTTTCCGTGATATTATTCCCCGAGAAATTTAAAACACTATGATTGTATGAAAATATAGAGAAAGAGGGAATCAAAAACATGGGAAATCAGCGTGACAGACAGTTTACACTTCCGAAAAACATTCGCCAGATGGGACAGTTTGGAGATACATATAAAATATACGTCGAGGATTTTGTATACACCTACGTGCATCGGACGCTTCACATGGAAAAACAGGAACATGAAATCGCGGCAGCTGTTTTACTTGGAAAAACCTGCCGGCGCAACAATCAGGAGTACATTTTTATCAGTGGCGCACAGCAGGTATCTTTTTCGGAATGGGGACAAGCTGATGAAACAGATTCGATGCAGCATTTTACAGAAAATGATATGACCGTTTTGAAATCAGATGCAGAACTAAATTCAAAACCAAATGCGGAACCAGATACGGGATTCGATACGCAAAAAGAAGATGCTGTGTATCAAACGGAAGAGACTATGTATGATGTCCCTGTTTCCGCGATCGCATCGCAGGAACGTCAGCAGCAATTCTGGGAAAAAGTATATCAGGGCATTAAGGAATATTTCAGTGATCTGGAACTCTTGGGATGGTATTTTAATCTGGATGGCGATAATCTGGAGATCAGTGCGTCCATGCAGCAGTTTTTTGACGCAACAGAGGAACACGGTTCCAAATTTTTATACTTTGAGGACAAGCTGAACCGGCAGGACGTATTTTTCGTGCAGGAACAGCATTCCCTGCAACGGGTGGAAGGCTACGCGGTGTATTATGAAAAAAATCCATCCATGCAGGAGTTTCTGGTGGCACAGAACCGTCATACGGAGCCGCCACGCGTGGAAGGAGAGGGTATTTCTGTCAAACGGGAGGATGTTGCGCAGAATTACCGTGCCATTTTGAATAAACTGAATGAGAAACCGGCAAAAAAGAAACGTCAGCCCTTTGTCTATGTGGCAGGAGTTGCAGTTTTGGCAGTGGTGGCAGCGACAGGCATCACGCAGGTGGGCAATTATCAGAATCTGAAGACTCTGCAACAGACGTTACAGACTGTTTCGGGAAATGTGCAGGGAAAGCAGGACGCAAAGAAAACTTCGTCTACGGACCCAAAAGAAGTAGCAAAATCCGGGGATGAGAAAAACGCGGGACAGACCTCAGAGGCATCATCAGATGGAAAACAGGAGACAGGTGAACAGAATACAACCCAATCCGGTGAGACTAGCGATGCAGCGCAGACAGCGTCAGAAAATGCATCAGGAAAGCAGGGGACAGATCAAAATACTGATACAAAGTCAGATCAGAGCGCAAATCAGAATACCGATACGAAGGCAGATCAGGGCACTACACAGAATACGGACGAGAAGGCAGATCAGAGCACAAAAAAGAATACAGATCAGAGTCAGGGGAATCAGAGTCAGAACACGCAGTCACAGCAGACTTCTGCTCAGGATGTGCGGCATTACACTGTGAAAAAAGGAGACAGCCTTATGTCGATCAGCAAAGCGATTTATCATGACACAAGCATGATTGACAAAATCTGTTCCATGAACCAGATCGAGAACATGGATATGATTTATGAAGGGCAGGATCTGATTTTACCGTAAAAGGGCGGGAAAACTTCCGTCACGCTGGACTTCGCAGAAAAAATGAATTATGATGTATAGGAAAAAGCATTTCTGAAACGGAGGAAAGCATGAAAGACACAGGAAAAAGCAACCTGCAGATGGTTCGGGATAACTGGGAAGAAATCGAGCGAAAAGTTCGTGAACATCATAGAAAACAATTAAAGATAGCGGCGCTGATTGTTGGAATCTGCGTGGCACTTGGAATCACTTATTATGTATATGTGCAGCACAAATCTTACACAGATTATAAAATCGTAGATACCGTGGAGCGTTCCGACAGCGCAGCAACGCATTTTGTGCAGTATAATGGACATTTATTAAAATACAGCAATGACGGAGCCGTTTACACAACCGTTAACAATGATGTGATCTGGAATCAGAGCTTTGAAATGCAGGAGCCGACTGTATCGATCTGTCAGAAATATGTGGCGTTTGCTGACAGTGATGGAAAAGAAATCTATGTCATGGATGACAGCGGCACACAGGGCAAATTCAAGGTAACAATGCCTGTAATAAAAATGGATGTCTCTGCGCATGGCACGGTGGCAGTTTTGATGGAAGATGATGGTACAAGCTATCTGGCACTTTACAGCAAATCCGGCGAACAGCTGGCAGAGGGTGCGATCCATGTGGAAAATGGTGGTACACCGTTAGCAATTGCGCTGTCGGCAGATGGTCAGAAACTGGCAGTTTCCAGTATGGATATTCATGATGGAAGCGTAAAATCCACCGTAAGTTTTTACAATTTTGGCGCAGTAGGTGAAAACAAAGTAGATCATATCGTTGCAAGTTACTCTTATGCAGATACGGTGATTCCGGAACTGACATATATTGGATCTGACCATGTACTTGCATTTTCCGATAAGGGTGTTTATACATTTACCGGAAGCACAGAGCCAAAAGAAGGACCGAAGAAAGAGACCGACGAGGAGATCAAAGGTGTTTTCTACGATGAGTCCTATTTTGCGCTTATTTTTGCGGCAGGCAAGGATGAGGCAAAACGCCGTGTCGAAGTATATAATATGAAATGCAGTCAGCAGGTAACGTTTGAAACAGATTTTTCCTTTGAGGAAGCACAGTTTCTGGATAATCATGAGATCTGCCTGACCAGTGAAAATGCCTGTGCACTGTATACACTTGGCGGGCGTGAAAAATTTTACTATGAATTTGAAAATCGTCTGTGTGCCGTGACACATGTCAGCGGATGTCGCAGATATGCCTTTGTAATGGAAGGAAAAACCGAACAGGCGCGTTTGAAGCTGTTCGACGGAAAGAAAACAGGAGATAAGTAGTCATGAATTGGTTATTCTGGATTGTGGTGGCAATTATCGTATTTTTTGCAATCCGAGGATGGAACAGAGGTCTGCTGCGCATTTTGTATTCGCTGATCTCTGTTGTGCTGCTGATAGGACTGATATCCTATGCAACGCCATATGTTACCAGTTATATAAAAGAAAACACAGGAGTTTACACTTTATTACAGGAACGCTGTACGCAGGCGTTGAAAAATCGTGGAGAATCGACAATAGAAGAAAAAACGTCGGAACAAACCAGTAATACAGAAGTGGCAGGTGTATCCCTTCCGGAGCATGTTACTTCTTATATAACAGATTCTGGAAATGCACTGCTGGATCAGGCAGGCGTCTATGATATGCTTGGAAGTAAACTGGCAGATTGGATTCTGGCAGGAATTTCATATTTTATTGCGTTGATCATTGCGGGGATTATTGTATCGTTGATCGGCAGGGCACTCCGAATCGTGAGCCGGATTCCTGTGATCAAAGGAATCAACCGGACGCTTGGAATATTTGCAGGTGGTTTTCAGGGACTGCTTTTGATCTGGCTGCTCTTTTTGCTGCTTACTTTATTTGCGGCAACAGATCTTGGAAAAATGTGTATCGAACAGATTGATCAAAATGTTGTGCTCAGATATTTGTATTATGATAATGCATTGTCGAAGATTTTGACTGGATTTTTATTTGGTAAGTAAAAATATAAGAAAGAATAGAAACGAAAAGGTAATAGATGTTGTGGATGAGAATGCTGGAACTACAACATCTATTGTTCTGTAAAAAGACTTGAAAAAAATGTAAAAAAATGTGTAAAAAAGTGTTGACAATGTAAAGCCCCGATGGTATTATCTAATAGCTGTCGCGGGGAACGAAGCAAAATGAAAAACAACTTTTAAAAAAAGTTAAAAAAGTTGTTGACAAGAGCTAAAACCTGTGATAAGATAAAAAAGTCGCTGAACGAAAGCGATAACAAAGAACTTTGATAACTGAACAGTGAAATAACCTTGAAAGATTCATTGAGAACAGCGAAGTAATTCGCATTGAAATGAGTTCGAGAGAACAAAGCAGAGACGAAAGTCAAAGCAACCTAAAACAGTAAAACGTTTGGAATTAATGGTTAATTAGCCAGTTGATTCTGGAACGGGAAAAACTTTTTATGAGAGTTTGAT
>NZ_JRFU01000016.1 GCF_003122485.1 Eubacterium ramulus | reverse complement strand
GTAACAACCATCTGCGGAATCTTTGCAGAACGGATACGATCCTGCAGAATTGCGCACAGTTCTTCCGGGGTGATATTTTCATAATCCTCAGAAAACAGAATTCCTGCCTCCTGCTGGTTGCACACGAAGCATCCTGTTTTTCGAATAAAATCCCGGCGCTCGATGGCAATGCTCATATTGGAAACCAGTGCATAAACCTTCTTATTATATTTTTCCGCATAAGCGAAAGTCTTTTTTGTTACATCCTGATCCATGTCGATTTCAATGGCAATGCTGTCTGCATTTTTGAAAATCTCATCGCCATGCTCGTCCAAAATCTCAGACATCGGTTTGTGATCCGGGCGCTTGGAAACGGATGCAACCACGTCACCTTTGTGATCAAATACTGCCAGCCATGTTCCCATGCCGTTTTTTACTTTTTTCATATATCTGGTATCGACTTTGTGGCGGTTTAGTTTCTGTATGACATCCTCCCCGATGGAATCGTCATCTACGGCTCCGATGAAAATCGGCTCCAGTTCTACGTTCGCAATATCTTCTGCAACATTTCTACCTACGCCGCCGTGGATCTGCTCGATGGTTCCAAGGTTTCTTCCGTATGGAATATAGGTGGATGTTGAAAATCCTTTGATGTCAATAAATACATCTCCGATAACTACAATTCCCATGTATCTTGCTCCTTTATTTTATCTGTATATTAACTTTATATGTCTCTTGTATCTATATCTTCAATTTATCCTTATCTCAGTCATATTTCGATACATTTTTTATAACAATTACTATCTCTGGCCCTTGTCGTAAGGAATACCTTCTGCCTTCGGTGCTCTCGATTTCTTGGAAAACAGCGCCAGTACCAGAAGGGAAATAATGTACGGCAGCATCTTGTAAAATGTTGCCGGAATATTCAGGGAAGCCAGAAAATCAAATCCGGAATATACGTTAGATAATGCACGAAACAATCCGAACAGTACAGCTGTCAATGCGATCAGATTCGGTCTCCACTGTCCGAAGATCATAACTGCCAGTGCCAGGAATCCAAAACCTGCCACACCGTTTTCAAACTTCCACTCAGAAACACCTGCGGTAATGTACACAATTCCGCCAAGTCCGCCTAAAAATCCTGAAATCAATACACCGATATAACGCATCTTGTACACATTAATTCCCACAGAATCTGCTGCCTGCTGTTCCGCTTTCGCTCTTTTTTCTTCTGCCTTCTGAAATCTGCGGTTCATGCAGTGTTTGAAGAACAGTACAAATCCACAGAAGTAAATAATAATTGCTGCGATCAGATCCGAAATCTGAGAACAGTAAACCATCTTATCAACATATGCGCCACCGCTTGTAATATGCTGAATAAAGAAAGAGGAAAAAATCGCACCAATCGGATGGATACCACCAAGGAACGCTGCTGCGATTCCGTTGAATCCCATGTTTGGAACGGCAGTCTGTGCACAGGACCACTGCTCAATTCCACTTAAATATAAGAATCCAGCGCCAAGACCTGCCAGCGCCAAGCATTGCAAGAAGCAGACACAACCACCACGGTGCATTAAAATGAATGGCAAAATACAGGGCAAAACCTGCGCCCACCGCATACTGACCAGATGCTCCGATGTTAAACAGTCCAACTTTATAGGCAAACAGTACGGAAAGGGTGCACATCAGCAACGGTGCTGATTTTGCCAGCGTACTTCCAATATCATCTGAAAGTTGATTTTTTTATTATCGTGGCTTACATCCATTCGTGCAACATTCTGTTCAATTTTTCCATATCAAGAGGTTTCGCAATATGCTCATTCATTCCTGCACTCTTTGCAAGTATCACATCCTCCGTAAATGCATTTGCCGTCATTGCAACGATTGGCAACAGCTCACCTTTGTGTTTAGGCAGGGAACGGATAGCTGTAGCCGCCTCATACCCATTCATAATCGGCATCTGCACATCCATAAAGACCAAATCATAATATCCATTTGGATGATCTGCTACCTTATCTACAGCTTCTTTTCCATTTACAGCCGTTTCAATCTCAGCACCTGTCATACCTATGATCTCAGCTGCAACTTCTCTGTTCAGTTCATTATCTTCCACTAAAAGGATTTTCTTTCCTGTATAATCACTTGCAGCGATATTTTTCAGGTAATCTCTTGCATCCTGACTCGGCTTTCCGGATATTATTTTTTGCAGTGCTGCGGTAAGTCTTGAGCGGAACAACGGTTTTGAAATGAATTCATCTACTCCTGCTGCTTTGGCTTCTTCTTCGATTTTTGTATAATCATAGGACGTCAGAACAATGACAGAAACATCAGGTCCTATCTTTTGGCGTATCTGCCTTGTTGTTTCAATTCCATCCATTCCCGGCATCTGCCAGTCAATAATATATACAAAATAATCATTGCCATTCTCATGACGTTTCACCGCACGCTCTACTGCCTCTTTTCCTGACAGTACCCACTCTCCGTCGATTCCAATCTCATTAAGAGTAGCCACTGTTCCTTCACAGCATATCTTATCATCATCCACAACCAGCACGGGCAAATTGACCAGTTCATCAATAGTCTCTGACTTTTCATCTCGCAGACGAAGGAAAATAGTAACGGTAAATCTGCTTCCCTTTCCCAGCTTGCTTTCTACCTTAATGTTTCCATTCATCATATTGACGATATTTCTTGTGATTGCCATTCCCAAACCGGTTCCTTGGATTTCGCTGATGCGTTTATCATCTTCACGAGTAAACGGGTCAAACATAACCTTTTGAAATTCCTCGCTCATTCCCATGCCGTTGTCTTGAATCACAAACTCATAGCATCCTATATCCAGGGAAGTGGTAGGCTTTTCCGTAATAGAAAACAGTATCTTGCCGCCATCTGGGGTATATTTGATGGCATTACTCATAATATTGGTAAATATCTGTTGTACTCTTAAACTGTCTCCTCTTACATATTCATGTTCAATTTTGTTGAGCTGTACTTCAAAATTATGATGGTGAGCTTCAATCTCGGAACGTGTCATTGCGATCAAGTTATCTACCAGTTCATCCAGATTAAAGTCTTCTTCCGTCAGTTCGATCTTTCCATTTTCAATGCGTGACATATCCAGTACTTCATTAATCAAACCAAGCAGATGACGACTCGACTTGGTTATTTTTCCAAGGCAATCGATCACACGATCCGGATGATCAATATTTGCTCCGGCAATGGCTGTCATACCAACGATTGCATTCATCGGAGTCCGAATATCATGAGACATATTTGATAAAAATTCTGTCTTTGACCTGTTTGCCTTGTTAGCCGCTTCATAAGCTTCCTTCAAAGCAATCCTCGATTCTATCTCCGCAAGTTTTTCCTGAGTGGTATCCTGTGAGATCAACAGCACCTTTTCAAGTACTCCGTCTTTCCAAGACAAAGGAATGAAAGCCATGCTCTTAAAATTCTTTTCATCTTCCGTACAATATTCCAGCTTATAAATATCATCCATACTTCTAATCATGCCACGGATATGGTCTGCTGAAATCACTTTGTCAATCGTTTCATCCTTTGCCACCACTTTATAGCGGGATGCAATCCTCCTGATCAGGTCATGATATGTTCCGTAAGCATCGTATGGTGGCTTTTTTCCGTGCAGACTATAAAACTTATAAGTATCATCTTCCAGATTGCACATAGCAAAACGATTGACCAGACGCATTGTTCCCTGAAGAAGCAGATCCATCGCATCATTCTTACGTGTCAGCTCCAATATGTTTTCCATTTCTTTTCTGGCTTCTGTAATATCCCGGACAAAAATCATTGCATAACGGGAACCGTCATTTTTTTCTCCTCTCATAAGGACGTTGCGAACCAAACGTTCCTCACCTTTTATCCGTATTCTGCATTCAAGAGTGATTTCTTTTGAACCTTCACTCAGTTTTTCAACAATAAAATTACGGTTGTAAAAATGAGAAACCGCTTCCTTGTCCTCATCAACAACATAATTATCCAGGTATGCCTGAATCAGTTCATCCCATGTATGGCTCTTTTCAAAAATCTCCAGAAGGGAATCCTCTACTTTTAGTGACTCAAAAGAATTATCCTTTAGATTTACATAATACTCGCAGATGTTTCCCTCTGTATAGGCGCGATGAAATGCCTCATTTCTCTGTGCTTTCATCTCGCTCTGCTTTCTCTTGTCAATATTTATGAATGTACCGACAATAAGACGTACTGTTCCGTCCAGACGTCTGGTTGTCTCGGCATTTGCCCGGAACCATTGATAGGAACCATCTTTCATCTTCAAGCGGTATTCACAGTCATATTTCACACTATCTGTTTTGTCTTGAATTGCTTGCTCTAACAGTGTAAGTGTTGCTTCCTTGTCTTCTGGATGTAACAAATCTGCCCACGATTCCAGTTTATTTGGGAAATCAAGAATGTCATGATACCCAAGCATCGTGCGAAACTCATGACTCCAGTACACTTCCTTAATATTTCCGCTTTTGTCACAATCAAAACGCCACATCGCAGAATGGATCACGTTATTGATCAGTTTCAGATTCTGCTGCATCCAGTCAATCTGAACAGACAATACCCATACCTGCTTTCCATCATCTGCTATGGCATCTTTCTTGCACATACGGACAAATACAGGTGTGCCATCACTCATCAGCATCTGTCCTTCCCCACACCCTTGAAGGCGCTGGAACCTGTCGTATTCAAGAAAGGTCTGGTTTTCTCCATAGAAAAGATTTCTCAGAGAACCTGATGTTTTCTTTTGAAATTCTTCAAACGTATATCCCAGATTCTTCAACATGTGTGAACTGACCTGTGTGATTGTAAGATTTTCATCATAATATCCTGTCATGAATCCAACAATATTCAGTTCGCTCACTGCATCCTGTACGATTTTTTGACAGTTTTCATTTAACTTTGTATTATTCAGTAAAAAGATATTATTATCACTTTGCTTTTCTTTATTGAACATTTTCATTCTCCGTATATTCTAAGTCCAACAGGGATGTAAGTACTTCCATTAGTTTATTTATATCAAAAGGCTTTGAAAGATGAGCATTCATTCCTGCTTCAGCACAATGTTCTTCATCACTCTTAAAAGCATTGGCAGTCACAGCAATGATCGGAATTTCAGCACTTTCTGAATCCATCTGGCGAATATGCTTTGCAGCATCTATTCCATCCATGACGGGCATCTGCATATCCATGAGAATTCCAATGCCTGTTTTAACTGTATATAACTCTGATCTTCAAGGAACTTTAATGCAAATCTCCGAATCAGTGCTTCGCTGTGAAGGCGTCCCAAGACAGCTTCATAGTTTCCTCCAATAGCTTCATAACACTCTTGCATTGTCATATTTTATTCCTCCTGTCAATTGTATTCCACTAATTCATGAACCTCTGCTAATCAATTATATACATACCTTAAAATCGTTTTTATAACTTCATCAATCACAATCGGCTTTGACAAATGTGCGTTCATTCCTGCATCCAGTGATGCCTGAACATCTTCTGCAAATGAATTAGCTGTCATTGCTATAATAGGAATGTTTTTTCCATCCGGTCTGTCATTCATTGCCCTGATCGCTTTTGCCGCTTCATAACCATTCATTTCAGGCATCATGATATCCATCAGGATTACATCAAATGTGCCTTCCGGATGATTTCTGAAAATCTCAACAGCATTCTTTCCATCCACAACTCTTTCTACATTCATCCCGAACTCTTCCAACTGCACGGCAGCAATCTCTGCATTCAGTTCATTATCCTCTGCAAGAAGGACATTCACACCTGTAAGATTTACCTTTTCAGAAAAACCTGTATCTGACTTATTACATTCCTTATCTGTAATTTCCAAAGGAATATCCACAGTAAAAGTGGTTCCCTCATACTTTTTACTCTGCACGGAAATGGTTCCACCCATCATATCTACATACTTCTTTACGATAGCCATCCCCAGTCCAACGCCATGGTACTGCGTTCTCACATCGGAATCTTCCTGTACAAATTCCTCAAAAACTTCTTTTGTAAATTCCTCACTCATGCCAATACCAGTATCCGAAATGCGGTAACGCATATTTATATATCCATCCCCGCCCTTTTCCTGACACCGGGCTTCAAATGTAATCTTCCCTCCATCCGGAGTGAATTTCACGGCATTGCTCAGAATATTGACCAGCACATCACGCAGGCGTGCAGGATCCGCAAGTACATTTGGAATCTTTGCTTCTTCACGCTGAATCTTAAAGTTGATATCCCTGTTTGTAAGAAAGCCTTTTGTAATATCCAATGCAGAATCTGTAATGTTTTTCACATCCGCCGGTACCGGATTGTAATTCACTTTTCCACTTTCGATGCGGGTCAGATCTAATACATCATTGATCAGCGACAGTAAATGCTCTGAGCTTTCGTCAATCTTTTCCAGACAATTTTTCACTTCGTCTGACGGATTGTTTTTCATTGCAATACCGGTAAATCCTATGATTGCATTCATCGGTGTCCTCATATCATGGGACATATGTGACAGAAATGCTGTTTTTGCCTTGTTTGCAGCCTGTGCATGCTCTGCCAGTTCCGCCATTTCCTCAGCTTTCTCCTGGGCCGCCTTCTGAGCTTTTTTTCTTGCACTGAGACGCACCATTATCCCAGCCATAGCAGTCAGCAGCCATCCAAAAATAAGAAGAACCCAAACAGTAACAACAGGATGCAGACGGATCCAGTCAACAAATGTAAGCTCTGTTGCTTTGTATGTGGTATACTGTGCTGCAAGATCTTCAACGAGATTTTGGGGCATGGCATACATTGCTTTCGTCAGAATACCAGCCAGCGCATGGTTCTCAGTTGATGAAATTACCATGCGGTAGGTGAATGTAGGCTGTTCCAGCAGAGTATATGTCATGGTGCCCGTAGTGTCACTGTTCACAAACGCCTGTGCCATGTAATAGTAGACGAAGGCAGCATCTGCTTTACCCTCACGGACAGCTTCCATCATTTCCTGTCGGGTACTGCACATCAGTTTTTCTGCACCGGGTGCCATTGCATCTTCAATTGAATTTGATGCTGTCTGGTCAACAGTAGCAACAACATTAATTTTTCCATCAAAGTCACGCCGTGTCACCCTTGTCAGCTGCATCGTAATGAAAGGTGCAGTAATCCCCCATTTTTTCGTCTCAGCATAGTTATCTGTTTCCAGGCGCGCATCGATGCTCATATCTGTGGTTTCCTTATTTTTCTGATAAGCAATATACTCATCTCTGGTGGCAGGTGTAAGAAACTCATAGGAAATCCCGGCATAGTCTGCAATTTTCCGGAAGTAATCCGGGATAATACCCTTCATCTCACCATTTTCATTATAAGAATATGGATAACGGGTCGGATCACACAGAACATGAAGCGGGTTGTCCTTGGAATACTGTGAAATAATACTTTTTTCTTTCTTGGTATATTCCAGATTCTTAGTTTCTATGCTTTCATAATTTTTATTGTAAAGCGTCGTTTTCCAGTCACCCTCAACCGCATTCATCTGATCGATCGCATAATTGATCTCATTCAGCAATTCTGTATTGCCCTTTTTAACAATGACATAGAAATCGCTGCTGCCAAATTTCTCCACGATTCGCTCATTGTTTGTTTTTCTCAGAGAACTGGTAACAATCGCATCAACTTTTTCGCTCTGAAGGGCTTCATCCATTTCTGTGGTCGTATCAAAATAAGATGGAACATATGTAAATCCTTTGTCGTCTGCAAAATCCGCAAACTCTTCATTCCGGGTGTTTCCGTTCAAAAGCGCCACACGCATACCGTTGTAAGTGCTGTAATTGCCGTCCACAATCGTGCTGTTGTCACTGCGGACGGTCAGCATCCCATAATTGGTTCCGATCGGACGTGAAAAATCAAACTTTTCTTCTCTGTCCGGTGTTTTGCGGGCAGATGTTACCATGTCAATCTCGCCATCTTCAAGCATCTGCTGCATATCATCCCAGCTCTTATCATATCCGACATATTCGTAATCTACATCCCAATAACGGGCCATCAGCCGAAGAAAATCATAGCCATACCCGCTGCGGTTGCCTTCTTCATCCATCACATGATAACCATCCATGGCAAAGAAACCGACTTTGACAGTTTCATGCTGCGAACTGTCCTCGGCTGCATATGCAGTCTGGGGAGAAAATATCATACACACACCTACAAAAGCCAGTAATACTGCCACATATTTCTTTGCTCTCGAAATCATATTAAATCTCCTGTCCGTCTGTCTGTCTGTCTGTCTGTCTGTCAAATATATTTCTCTATACATCTCCTTGTCAACCTCCTGTTTTATTCAAGTCGAACGCACGTGAGACTTGGTGCGTGATTCTGGTCAG
>NZ_JRFU01000159.1 GCF_003122485.1 Eubacterium ramulus | reverse complement strand
AGTCCCCACCCACTGCTTATTGCTTTTCGCAATTGAAGCAGGGGACTTATTTGATTCGGTTAAATTTCCGTAGAATTTCCGTTTTTCAGGTTATTTTCTACTCTTCGATACAATTCTTTTGCCGCATTATAGCCCATCTTTTTCTGTCTGTGGTTTGCAGCTGCTGCCTCACAGATGACTGCCAGATTTCGTCCCGGACGAATCGGAATGGAATGACACACGATGTTGTTGCCCAAAATCTCGGTATATTCTTCTTCCAGTCCCAGACGATCGTACTCTTTGTCTTTCTTCCAGTCTTCCAGTTTGATGACCAGATCAATAGTCTGCTGTTCCTTGACACATTCTACACCAAACAATGTCTTTACATCAATAATTCCGATGCCGCGCAGTTCGATAAAATAACGGGTAATATCCGGCGATGTTCCGATCAGTGTATTATTGTTGATCTTGCGGATTTCTACCACATCATCGGTAACCAGACGATGTCCACGACGGATCAGCTCCAGAGCAGCTTCACTTTTTCCAATACCACTCTCGCCCATGATCAGCACACCTTCACCATAAATATCAACCAGTACACCATGAATGGAAATGCACGGTGCCAGCTTACTGGTCAGAAAATAAATTGCTTCCGCAGCCACATTGGACGTTGCATCCGGTGAACTAAGAATTGGAACCCCACGCTCCCCTGCAATCCGCAATACAACTTCATCCGGCTCATATTCACGGCACATAATGACACACGGCACATTAAATCCCAAAAGTTTTCGATAACGATCCTCACGATCTTCCTCTGATAAAGTCTCCAGATAAGAATACTCTACCATTCCAATGATCTGGATTCGTTCTTCTGCAAAATGTTCAAAATATCCTGCCAGCTCCAATGCCGGTCGGTTAATCTCCGGTGTGGTGATCATTCGTTTTGACATATCCACACACGGGGTAAAACATTTGAATTTCATTTTTTCCGCTAACTGTTGTACACTGACTCCCTGCATTATATTTTCTCCATTTCTGTATTATTTGGCAACGATTCAAAGTGAAATTATCTACCCTGAATAATCGCATAACCTCTAGTAGCTGTTACATATTTTTTACAGTTCCTACCAATAAGTACAGTAAGTATACCACTTTTTTACTCCTTATGGAAGAATTGGTATACCGACTGCGCCGCTTTTTCATTCATGCCATCCACTTCCCGCAGCTGTTCTACCGATGCTTCCCGAATTTTCTCCAGCGACTGGAACTGCCGCATCAGCGCCTTTCTTCGTGTCTCACCGATATTCGGAATATCATCCAGAATCGAACGCACCTGCTGCTTGCTTCGCAGGGAACGATGATATTCAATGGCAAAACGGTGTGCCTCATCCTGAATCCGGGTGATCAGGCGAAATCCTTCCGAATGCCGGTCGATAGGGATTTCCTCATTGTTAAAATACAGACCACGGGTTCTGTGATGGTCGTCTTTTACCATACCACAAACCGGAATCGCAAGTTTTAATTCATCCAGCACTTCCAATGCAATATTGACCTGACCTTTTCCTCCATCCATCAGAATCAGATCCGGAAATTTTGTAAAACTGCCATATTCCTGCGCCAGATTCTTTTCCTTGTTCTGTGCCCGTTCTTCCATTCCATGAGTAAAACGTCGTGTCAGTACTTCCCGCATGGATGCATAATCGTCCGGACCGGTTACGGTCTTTAACTTAAATTTACGATAATCGCTTCGGCAAGGTTTTCCCCGTTCATAAACGACCATCGAACCAACCGATTCAAAACCGTTCGTGTTGGAAATATCATAGGCTTCCATTCGTTTGACATAGCCAAGATCCAGCAGATCTGCAATTTCCTTGACAGCTCCGATGGTCCTTCCTTCTTCCCGGCGAATTTTTTCTTTGTCCTGAGTCAATACCATCACCGCATTTTGTTCCGCAAGTTCTACCAGTTTTTCCCGCTGCCCTTTCTTCGGCACCCGGATATAAACTTTCTGCCCGCGCTTTGCAGACAACCACTCTGCTACCACATTTGCATCATCAATTTCCATCGGCAGCATGATCTCCTTAGGAACAAAAGGCGTTCCCGCATAGTATTGACTGATAAAAGTGGAAAGAACCTCTTTTTTCGTATCCTCCGCCCCAACGGTCACATGAAAATGCTCTCTGCCGATCAGCTTGCCTTCCCGGACGAAAAACACCTGCACAACCGCATCCCGGTCATCCATTGCCAGCGCCAGAATATCGCGATCCTCGCCGTCAAAACTGGTGATTTTCTGCTTCTGCGCCACCTGACGCACACTGGTCAGCAGATCCCGGTATTCCATAGCTTTTTCAAATTCCAATGCCTCCGAAGCCGCCTTCATCTTTTCTTCCAGATCCTTGATCACCGGTGCAAAATTGCCATTCAGCAGTTCCATAGCTCCCCGGATCTGTAAACGGTAATCTTCCTTTGAGATATATCCCTGGCAGGGTGCCTGGCACTGATGGATATGATAGTTCAGGCAGGGACGCTCTTTTCCGATATCGCGTGGAAGCGTCCGGTTACAGGTTCGGATCTGAAACAGCTTCTGTACCAGTTCGATGGTATCCTTCACTGCTCCGGCACTGGTGTAGGGTCCATAATATTTTGATTTATCCTTTTTCATCAAACGCGAAAACAGCACACGCGGATAAGTCTCACCTAACGTCACTTTGATATATGGATAGGTCTTATCATCTTTCAACATCGTATTATATTTCGGGCGATGCTCCTTGATCAGATTGCATTCCAGCACCAGTGCTTCCAGCTCGGAGTCCGTCAGAATATATTCAAAATGATCGATATGCGTGACCATCTTCTCAATCTTTGGTCCCTTATTCCGACTCGTCTGAAAATACTGACGCACCCGGTTTCGCAGACTGATGGCTTTTCCGATATAAATGATCGCGTCCCGGTCATCATGCATAAGATACACGCCCGGATGATCCGGCAGTTTTTTCAGTTCTTCCTGAATATCAAATAGTTTCTCTGTTCCCATAAGTTTTTTCAATCCTCTTGAAATCCCCAAACGGTCAGGGCAGAAAATTGCTTCTCTACTCTGACCGTTTCTGTCATATTATTACTTTTTTATCCCACAATCGGATATCCGACCGCTTTTGTTTTCTTACTCCTCAAAAGCCTCATCCGGTGCAACCGGCTCATTTCCGGAAAACTCTGTCTCATTTTCCTTGATCGGTGCAGACTGTGTATCTGTCTGTGCAGTTACTTCTTCTGCCTCTACATCGATTGGCTGGTTCCCTTCTGTCATCTCTTTGAAGATATCCATGAACTCTTTTCCAGTGATGGTCTCATGTTCATACAGATATCCAGCAATCCGCTCCAGTACATCGCGATGGCTTAACAGCATTTCTTTTGCTGTGTCGTAAGCCTTCTGAAGCATTACTTTTACAACTTCATCGACTTTTGCAATGGTCTCATCACCGCAGTTTGTTACGGCACGACCATCTAAGTATCTGTTCTCTACAGATTCTACACCCATCAGACCAAATTCATCAGACATACCAAACTGTGTTACCATTGCGCGGGCAATTCTTGTAGCCATCTCGATATCATTGGATGCTCCTGTTGTCACAGAATCACACATGATCTCCTCTGCGGCACGACCACCCATGTAAGTAACCAGACGCGCTTCCAGCTCTGCTTTGGTTTCCAGATATTTCTCTTCCTCCGGCATCTGCAGGGTGTAACCCAGAGATCCCATCGTACGCGGCACAATTGTAATCTTCTGTACCGGCTCTGCATCTTTCTGTAATGCAGTAACTAATGCATGACCAACCTCATGGTATGCCACCAGACGTTTTTCTTTTGGTCCCATGATACGGTCTTTTTTCTCTTTACCGGCAATGACAACCTCTACAGACTCAAATAAATCTGCCTGTGTCACATACTGTCTGCCATTCTTAACCGCATTGATAGCTGCCTCATTGATCATATTTGCAAGATCGGAACCTACACATCCGGCAGTTGCCAGTGCGATTGCTTCCAGATCTACGGAATCATCCATTTTAACGTCCTTGGAATGTACACGAAGTGTCTCCACACGACCTTTCAGATCCGGTTTGTCAACGATGATACGACGGTCAAAACGTCCCGGTCTCAAAAGTGCCTTATCCAGTACTTCCGGACGGTTGGTAGCTGCCAGGATCAGCAGACCTTTGGAAGTATCAAAACCATCCATCTCTGCCAGTAACTGGTTCAATGTCTGCTCACGCTCATCGTTTCCGCCGCCGTAATGGCTGTCACGGCTTTTACCGATAGCATCAATCTCATCGATGAAAATAATACACGGTGCCTGTTTCTGTGCTTCTTTGAACAGGTCACGAACACGGGATGCGCCGACACCAACGAACATCTCTACAAAATCGGAACCTGCCAGTGAGAAGAACGGTACGCCCGCCTCACCTGCAACTGCTTTTGCCAGTAATGTCTTACCGGTACCAGGAGGTCCTACTAATAACGCTCCTTTCGGCAGTTTTGCACCGATGGCTGTATATTTCTGTGGATTATGCAGGAAATCTACTACCTCCTGCAGAGACTCTTTTGCCTCATCCTGTCCCGCTACATCGCGGAAGGTAACACCGGTTGATTTTTCCACATACATTTTGGCATTGCTCTTGCCAACGCCCATGACGCCGCCTCCGCCGCCCATTTTCCGCATGGCAAATCCAAGCAGGATCCATACTAAAGCGACCAGAATTACAAAACTCAGGATCTGATATACCCAGGCAGATGTTGTATTATTCTTACCGGTATAATCAACGCCGTACTCATCCAATAATTCATACATACGGTCATCCTTTAAGTTTACCGTATAATAAGTTACCTGATACAGGCTCTTCTTGTCCTCTACCGGTTCAATATCGATCTGACTGTTGGTAATGACAACACTTTTTACCTTATGTTCCTTTACCATGGTCTGAAATTCAGAATATGTGATCTCCTGATTCGTCAGACTTCCAATTCCATTTGTAATCATTGTTACAAGGAGAAGTACCACAACGGTCGCAAGAACAAACCAAAGCATGTTCTGACCATTTTTGCGCCCTTTGTTATTTCCTCCCTGGTTGTTTCCTCTGTTCTCGTCCATTCTTATTATCTCTCTCATTCCTGTGTATATCCGGCTCTGGTCTGACAGGTCATTTATCGCTTCCGTCAAACCGGGAAGGAACTGTATACACAATCCTTTCTCTGGTTTCCCCTATGCCTGCCTGCATTCCCTATTACAAAAATGCCCGACCTGCATTGTTTTATTATATGGTTATTCTGTATAGAAATCAATAATATAATCGTGAACTTTTCTTGATTTTTATAAAATATTTATAAAAGAAGCCCCAGATGCAGCTTCTCATCCGGGACTCCTTGGACTGAATAAAATCAGTATTATTTATTTTTGTACTCAATAGCAGCTTCCACAAAACCTTTGAATAACGGATGTGGACGGTTCGGTCTGGATTTCAGCTCCGGATGTGCCTGTGTAGCCACAAACCACGGATGCGACGGAATCTCGATCATCTCTATGATTCTTCCATCCGGTGAAAGACCGCTGAGTTTCATTCCATGCTCAGTCAGAATTGCGCGGTAATCATTGTTAACCTCGTAACGATGACGATGACGCTCATGGATGGTCTCTGTACCGTATAACTCATATGCTTTGCTGTCTTTTGCAAGAACACAAGGATAAGAACCAAGACGCAGGGTGCCACCAATATCCTCTACTCCGTTCTGATCCGGCATCAGTGCGATCACCGGTGCGCTTGTGTTCGGATCAAGCTCGATGCTGTGTGCATCTTCCAGTCCGCAGATATGACGCGCATACTCAACGATGGAAAGCTGCATGCCAAGGCAAAGACCAAGGAACGGTACTTCATGCTCTCTTGCATATTTGATAGCTGTGATCTTGCCGTCAATTCCACGATCACCAAATCCACCCGGAACAAGGATTCCCTGTACACCGCCAAGAACTTCGTCTACGTTCTCTTCGTTGAGTTCCTCAGAATCTACCCATTTGATATTTACAGTCGCATGCTGGAAAATTCCACCATGTTTTAATGCCTCTACAACAGAAATATATGCATCATGTAACTGGATGTATTTACCAACCAGTGCAATTTCAACTTCTTTGTTCGGATTGCGCAGAGCCTGTACCATCTCGATCCAGTCTGTCAGATCCGGTTCCGGACAATCCAGTTTCAGGCATTCACAGGCAACCTGAGCCAGATTTTCTTTTTCCATTGCAAGCGGAGCTTCATATAAATATTCTACATCCAGGTTCTGCAGTACGCATTTTTTCGGTACGTTACAGAATAATGCGATCTTGTCACGAATCTGACGATCCAGCTCATGCTCAGTACGGCATACGATGATATCCGGCTGAATTCCCATTCCCTGTAATTCTTTTACGCTTGCCTGGGTCGGTTTTGTCTTTAACTCTCCGGAAGCGGACAGATACGGGATCAGTGTTACATGGATCAGGATCGCATTCTCATGTCCAACTTCATGCTGGAACTGACGAATGGCCTCAAGGAACGGCTGGCTTTCGATATCACCAACGGTTCCACCAACCTCGATGATGGCAATCTGTGTCTCTTCTGTTGTAAAATCACGGAAGAAACGGCTCTTAATCTCATTTGTGATGTGCGGGATTACCTGTACAGTTCCACCGCCATAGTCACCACGGCGCTCCTTCTGCAATACGGACCAGTATACCTTTCCGGTTGTCACATTTGAGCTCTTGCTCAGATTCTCGTCGATAAAACGCTCGTAATGTCCCAGATCCAGGTCTGTCTCAGCACCATCCTCGGTAACGAAAACCTCACCGTGCTGAATCGGGTTCATAGTTCCCGGATCAATGTTGATATATGGGTCAAATTTCTGCATGGTCACTTTGTATCCGCGTGCTTTTAACAAACGTCCAAGTGATGCGGCAGTGATTCCCTTTCCAAGTCCGGATACTACTCCGCCGGTAACAAATACGTATTTTACTGCCATTGTTTCTTCCTCCTGTGTTTATTTTATCTCCCAAAATGGGGTTTTTATTCTGCTTCATTCACTGTAATTTTGTTCAAAATCACTGTACGTTCCTGTAAAGTGTCTGATCTCTGGCTGCGTGTAAGCTCAATCAGAGATGAAATTACATACAGTTTTTATTATACAACCTCTGGCGACAGAAATCTACTTTTTTTTCATTGATCAACGACTTTTTTCAAAATCTGTCATTTTTTTCAATAAAACGATATAAAATTATGGCTTATCGCTTATCAAAAAGAAGTGTTTTTCATCCATTCAAGAATGCTCCGGCATTCTTGTTGCGAGGTGCGCGTCATGCAA
>NZ_JRFU01000158.1 GCF_003122485.1 Eubacterium ramulus | reverse complement strand
GTAGATCCATACGCCCTGATCCAGATCTGCTACTTTCATGACTTTTACCAGTAACAATCCAATCAAGAAAGCGCATACGTGTAACAGGATGATCGTGACAAAGGTCTGGATTCCGTAGGCGAATAGCTGCGATCTGTCCTGATCGATGATGGAGCAGAATACAGTTACCGGCATGGTTACTTTTAAGACCAGGGTGGAAAAATCTGGGATGCTTTCTTTGTGGATGATATTTCGTTTTCCTAATATAAAGCCCAGGACGATCAGGGCGAATAGTAAAAATACGCTGGTGGCTACGACAGACATGTGGTTCTCCTCTTTTCTTGTGTGGTGGTTATATATTTTAGTTTTATGAGCCAGAGGATCAGAAAATAATACCGCGCGCTAAGACGCACGCTTATATTATTTTCTGATCCCCTGACTATTTACGCTGTGAAAAATGTATAAATCACGTTATCACAACGGTCTCTACTTTATTTCATTCGAACTAAACCATTGTACACCTGAACACTTACATCTTTCCAGAACATTTTTTCATACTGAAGTAGTATTTACTCATCGAACTCTACTATCACGTAGTAACCTTTCGGCGTTTCTTTTACTTCAACGACAGTTCCTTCCCGGGATTTTAATCGTTCACGAAATTCATAGTTTGCGGACATGGCGTAGGCCTTGCCCAGTGTATAATACCAGGAGTTTGGCAGTTTGCTTTCTGTCACCGGAAGGACATCGCCCACTTCCAGCAGTCCTGTCCGCTCCATTTTAAATTCCATTCTTCGCATAATGTCTAGTCTTCTTCCTTGTATTCTACGTCTATGATATCATCTTCCGGATTGTGATAACGTTTGTATGCACTGCCTGCACGACCGTTCAACCACAGTCCGCTGACGCCGTCATAGATCAGGATGATACCAACTGCCATCATACCGATTTCCAGCGCCAACCATGTGTGAAGCATCAGGATCACACCAATAATGATAGTTGCGATCGCTACCAGAAGTCCAAGCCACCAGCGCGGGCTGTCGCCTTTTTTTACTTCCAGAGAAAAAATCAGATCTTTCACGCCATGGTAAGCCAGCATAACACCGATCAAAATCGGGATCAGTGATACAAAAACGCCCGGTTTTGCCAAAATCCAGATACCGATAACTACGCAGACCCCTGCCGGAAGTAACCGCACGGAACGTCCCAGCATTTCCTGAATACGGATTCCCTGGATCAGCAGTACAATACCTGCCACTAATAATACAAAACCTGCAATGCGGCACAGAGTTACAAGGATGGTCCCCGGCCAGATACAAAACATCACACCAAATACGATGCAAATGATGGATGTAATCATAGATTCTTTTTTGATTTTTTGAAATAATTCAGACATTTTGTCCTCCTCTCAGTCTGTCAAAAAGCAGACTACTTAACATAGTAATACACAAATATTTCTAAAATATAGAAACTTTCTTCAAGTAGTTCCGTCTGATGAATAACTATTTTTTACCGCTTACTATTTACTCTGCCTGAATATCAGCAAGCTGTGCATTTGTCACGCCGACTAAGTCCTGCGGATTCATTTTCAAAGTAAGTCCGATCCGTCCGCCGCTGACATAAATTTCAGCAAAGTTTTTTGCGCTCTCGTCAATGACTGTCGGAAACAGTTTTTTCATTCCCAGTGGGGAGCATCCGCCACGCACGTAACCGGTGATTTTTGTGATATCTTTCACATGGATCATTTCCACGGATTTTTCACCAACGGAACGGGCTGCTTTTTTCAGATCTACTTCGCATGCGATTGGAATCACAAACACATAGTATTGTTTGCTTTTGCCCTGCATGACTAATGTCTTGTAAGATGCATCCACCGGTGCACCGGTAATCTCGGCGCAGTGCATTCCATCAATAAATTCGTCTACTTCGTAAGTCAGTGCCTCGTATGGAATCTTCTTTTTATCCAGCATACGCATAGCATTGGTTTTTGCTTCTTTTCCCAAATTGATTCCTTCTTTCCACAAAATGTTCAGAGAAATAAGCTTACTTTTTATTTCTATCACTTTCAATTACTCGGAAGTGATTTGTCTCTCCTCTCACAAAATCTCGTCATTTCACGCTTTCATTCGCGGAGAGACATCTGCTTTATTTATAATTTCTCGTCTAACAGTTCTTCATCGCCGATATCTACTTTCTTCACTTCTCTGCGGAACAAGATATCGTACAGTACCGGAACTACGAATAGTGTCATGAGTGTTGCATACAGCAGTCCGCCGATTACGACGATCGCCATACCACGGCTCATTTCTGCTGCCGCATCAGTACTAAATACCATCGTACACATTGCCAGTACGGTTGTCAACATGGTCATCAGGATCGGACGCATACGGGTTCTTCCAGTTTCTACCAAAGCCTCCCGTTTTTCCATCCCTTCCATTCGTAACTGGTTTGCATAGTCAACAAACACGATACCGTTATTTACAACAACACCTGCCAGCATCAGGAATCCCATCATTGCTGTCAGTGAGATTTCCTGTCTTCCGATAAAGAGTCCCAGCAGACCACCGGTAAATGCCAGCGGAATCGTAAAAATGACGATAAACGGTGATAACAGGCTCTGGAACTGTGCCACCATGATCAGGTAAATAAAGGCAATCGCCAGACCGATCATCAGGAAAATATCACTCATGGCATCCATGACTTCCGTACTTTCACCGGCAATCTCAAGGCTGTAACCGTCCGGCAGTTCATACTGATCCAGTTTGTCCTGCAACGTACGTGACAATACTGTAGTATTATAACCATCTTCTGTCTCCGCTGTCACACTGATGTATGTTTTCTGATTATCTCTTTGAATAGAAGCAAGACTTACGCCTTCGCTCATAGTTGCAAACTCACTGAGTTTGTGTGTTTCGGTCTCTGTGGTTCCGTCGGATTTCTGTTTATCTACAGAAAACTCATAGTCCATCAGGGAATCCACATCTACGGCATCATTTTCATTGACGATTTCTACATCGTACTGTTTGCCGTCCATAGTCAGGGTTGTCGCTGTTTTTTCCGTTGTCAGATTTCCGGCAAGTTCCTGATAAATCTGTGCTACCGTCAGTCCCTGAGCCATAGCTTTGTCCTTGTCAATGGTCAACTGAATCGTCTTATCGCCGCTCTCCTGACCATTGGAAACTTTGGTAAATCCTTTTACGTCAGACACAATATCCATCACGTCATTGCTGATCTCCAGCAATTTGTCAGTATCACTTCCATAAATATTCACGGTCAGTCCACTTGCCATATAAGAGGACATATCCATGTTAGAAGTAGATACGCTGTAATCTTTAAACTTCAGATCTTTGCAGATTTTTTCCAGCTCTTTTGCCACCGGACTGTTGTCCTTTGCGATTTCTTCATCCAATAACAGAAATACGTTCAGATTATGTGTGCCGCCGCTGCTTGTCAGCATGGAAGAAGCACTTCCGGAAGCACTGGAAGAACCAGAGATCATACCAACGTAAGTAACACCGTCAATGGCAGTCATTTTTTCCATTGCCTGATCTGCCAGTGCAAAAGTTTCCTCATCGGTCAGATCCTCATCTGCCTCCAACGTTACGGACATCTGATTACCGCCCATACTCGGGAACAGGATCATACCGGTATTCACTGCCTTGTATGCACATCCTGCCAGAAGTCCGATTGCAATAATTAACGGTACAAATTTTCTTCTCAGACAGAAACGCAATACCTTTTCATATACATTCAGTACTTTATTTAATAATTTCTGTGGCTTCGGCTCTGTATTACGCAACATAGTAGAACTCATCGCCGGAACAACTGTCAATGCGATCAGCAGACTCGCAACTAAGCTGTATGCAATGGTCAGCGCCAGATCTACGAACAGTTCACGCACCAGACCATTGACAAAAATGATCGGTAAGAATACGCAGATGGTTGTCAATGTAGAAGATGCAATGGCACCTGCCACCTGTTTTGCACCCATAACCGCCGCTCTGGCAGATGGTACACCAAGTCCACGCAGACGGTAAATATTTTCGATTACAACGATGGAGTTATCCACCAGCATACCGATTCCCAACGCCAGTCCCGACAGGGAAATCAGATTTAATGTTACACCGCTGAAATACATCAGCACAATTGCCACCAGGACACTCAGTGGAATACTGAATGCTACTACGATGGTTGGTTTGATGGAACGCAGGAAAATTGCAAGCACGATGATCGCAAGAATTGCGCCCACGATCAGGTTTGACAATACGTTCTGTACAATCAGATCTATGTAATCACCCTGATCCATCAGACTTGTAATATGAAGTCCGTCATAGTCTTTTTCCAGCTGGCTGATGGCTGCACCACAGGTATCAGACACATCTGCCGTTCCCGCTGTACTTGATTTTGAAATAGAAAGAACGATTCCGTCATGTCCGTTTACTTTTGCATAGGCATCTCCGGAATTGTCGATCCATGTGACATCTGCCACGTCAGATACATGCACATCTCCCAGTCCGTCAATGTTGCAAAGTACGGAAGATTCCAGTTCTCCATCAGAAGCATATTCGTCACCGACTTTCAGCAGGTACTGATCATCGCCCTGATAAATATAGCCTGCCGGCATTGCGAAATTCTGTGCAGACAGTAACTGAGATAAGGTATCAAGGCTTAATAAAGAATCTAGATTTGCATTTTTTAATGCGGTATCTCTGCCCTGTTCATAAGAAGTCTGTGCATCATCCAATTTTTCCTGATTAGACTCCAGTGCAGCTTCACCATCTGCGATCTGTGCCGCACCGGTACTGAAGCCAACTGCGGCGGAAATTTTTCCGGATTCCAGAGCTTCGTAATTGTCTGTCGCTGCTTTTACCTGCTCGTTAACCTGATCCACGATCGCCTGTGCTGCCTGAATCTCAACTTCTAAGTTTGCTAATTCTGTGTCAATCTGCGGCAGACGGGTATTTACAATCTGATCCATCTGTTTCAGATTGTCTGCTGTCAGTGATGCCGCTGCATCTGACTGACCGATCTGTTTCATAAAAGCTGTTAATGCTTCTAATTTTTCCGGATTTTTCAACGCATCAGAAATATCCGCCGGATAAGCGGAAACATCCATGCCATATCCTGCTGCCATTTTCTGCATGGAAGCAAAACTTTCATTTACCTGCTGATACTGTGCTTCAATTCCGGCATCATCATATGCTTTTTTCTCTGTCTCCAATGCCATTTTTGACGCCTGCAGACCTGCAAGCTGCGCATTGTAGGCAGACTGTGTCGCCACTGCCGCATCCACTGCTTTGCTGCTCTGCGCCAGTTCACTGGATGTAGAATTTTGCTTGTCTTCCAGTGCCTTTTTGGAGCTTTCTAACTGCGCCTTTGCACTGTTCATCTGGCTTTTTGCATCGTCAATCTGAGACTTTGCATCCGCAAGCTGATCGTCCACATAAGCTGCCAGTTTATCATTCAGCGTATCGATTTTTTCCTGATTCAAACGGATTTCCACTGTTTTTTCAATGGCTCCGGTTGTATTGACACTGGCTACACCGTTCTGACGCTCCATAGTCGGAACAACGGTATTTTCCACGAAATCACTGAGTTCATAAATATCTTTTCCATCATAATCCACGCTGGCATAAATGACCGGAAGCATATCCATGGACACTTCCATGATCATCGGCTTTCCGGCGCCATCCGGCAGTGTAATCAGATCTAATGCATTGGACAGTTTTACCATGGCGCTGTCCATGTTTGTATCCTCTGCGAACTCCAGCATAACCGTACAATAATTTTCATTGGACGTACTTGTGACATTTTCCACACCGTTGACCGTTCCAAGCCCGGATTCCAACGGTTCCGTCACCGTACTCTCGATTTTGTCTGGCGAAGCGCCCGGATAGGTCGTCACTACCACAACATAGGGCAGCGAAAACTCCGGTAACAGATCCGTGGACATTCTGGTAAAACTTACCACGCCAAGGATCAGACAGATCACCACCGCCACAAATACGGTATAGGGTTTCTTAACGCTAAATCTTGACATTTCTTTCCTTCTTTCTGCTACTATAAATTTTTCAAATTTCTCTCTCAGTAATCTGACATTCCTGTCGAATGCAGATTTTTCTCATACTATCGAAGTATTTTACCGTAAACTGGTTGGCAGCTCAACTGATTTGATAGAGTTTATATTTTTTTTACACTTCATAACAAAAAAGCGACATCAAATACATCGCAGCCATCAGACAGGAGCCGCGACACTATTTAACGTCGCTGTTATTTCTGTATTCTGTTTTATTCCTTTTTTCAGCGAAATATATTTTAACACCAGTTTTTAAAAATCAAGCGCAGAAAATCACACTACAACTTCTAATATTTTTTTACCGTTATAGTTCAGCTCTTGAATACCTGTTCTCTTTTTCTTGTTAAAATAGTAAAAATAATTTTCGTCCATTCTCTTCCACAAATTTCTGATCATTATTTCCATATACAGCTTATTATTAACTGCCAACTCTGCCAAAAACATATCATACAATTGTGTTTCAAAATACTCATCTACCGCCTCAAAACTCAGACTGAGTACCAGATATTCTTTTTGCAGACGTCGTTCCAACAAATAAAGTGTCGTTGTTTTCCCATACTGTCTTGCCCGATTGATAGTAAAATACTGTCCGTTTTCAATATAATCATGCATAATCGTATCGATTCGCTTACTGATATCTACCATATAATTTTTTTCTGGAATACATATTCCAGTAACACAAAATTTTTTTGGCATATGGGTTTCCTCCACTTTTTTAATATCTATCAGTATAACTGCTTTTTCTTTCCTTCGCAAGGATTATGAAATGTACAACCATTAGCCGTTTTCAAACACATACATTTGTATTTTATTCTGTAAAACATTTCATACTCAGTATTCGTTACGCATTATATTTTTTCAAGTCGAACGCACGTGAGACTTGGTGCGTGATTCTGGTCAGC
>NZ_JRFU01000157.1 GCF_003122485.1 Eubacterium ramulus | reverse complement strand
CCACCTCTGCTTGTAATTCAAAAGTATGCGCCTGATTTCCAATCCGAATACAAAAATACACCTGCCCCTGCACACTGTCAGCATTATTCGGATCTACATTTCCGGTTGTGCCAGTGATACCAATGGCAACATCCGTGTTCAACTTTTCCTGTGCAGTTTGTGCCATTGCCTCTGCACATTCTCTGGAATATACACCGTATTTCTCAATTACTTTTGCATCCACACCGATCAGAATCTTTGTCTCATTCAAATAAGTAACAAATCCTCCCGGAAAGATTGCTGATGCTCCTTCCGTATCAGTGATCATAGATGCAATCATGCCGGAAGTACAACTTTCCATTGTTGAAATGGTCGTATGAGTTTCTATCAGTTTTTTTATAATATTGTCTATTCGGTTTCTGTTCTGTTCCATTTTACCCCTCCATATTTTTCCTTTTTAAACGATGAAGTGTACTATGAGATAAATTATGCTTATTCGTTAATGTATACCAATTTTCAGTTGAATTTTCAAGCGTTTTCCAAAAAGGTGAATAATCTATCATCACGATATCTCCATCATTTATTGTATGAAATGTATGTACCAGATCCTTCGAACCGTGTATTAGAAGATGATATCATTAGTTTTTATGGTACCTCTACTGGCTTATATTCTTATACAACAGTACTTGGTGCACAATTAACAATTCCGTCCGTTTTAGCAGTTTACGTTGATATAAACTAATTAATCTACATCATTTGAAAAAAATCACTAAAAAATCATGGTAACTCTGAATCCACTCAAAGTTACCATGATTTTTATCCTGTTTCTCTGAAATATCAAATTTTTCCATCCTTATCTTTGCAGCGTCTGCTGAATCGTCCTCAGCATCCGGTCCACATCAATCGGTTTTGTAATAAATCCATTCATTCCAACATCCAATGCCCGTTTCTGATCATCCGAAAATGCATTCGCTGTCATTGCTATGATCGGAATATGAGCCATTCCTGAAACCGGAAGCTCACGAATACGTTTTGTGGCTTCATATCCGTTCATTTTCGGCATCTGAATATCCATTAATATGACCTGATAATATCCGACCTCCACCTGTCTCAGACGATTTAAACATGCACTTCCGTCTTCTACCCAGTCCACCATCATTCCTGCACTGGTCAGAATTTCTTTTGCGATTTCCGCATTCAGCTCATTATCTTCTGTCAAAAGGACACGCACTCCCGCCAGTTCCGCATTTGCGGCAATTGCCGGTTCTTTTTGCTTATCGATAATATCGCCCTGTCCCGCAATCTTCAAACGCAGACAAACAGTGATTTTTGTACCCTGCCCTACTTTGCTTTGAATGCTCACCTGTCCGCCCATCAGTTCAACCAGTTTCTTTACAATTGCAAGTCCCAGACCGGTTCCTTCCGTCTTACTTTCCGTGGAAGTCCGCTCACGCTCAAACGCTTCAAAGGCATGTTTTTGAAATTCCTCATCCATGCCGATACCGGTATCCTGCACGGAAATCCGATATTCTGAGAATTCTTCATTCACCGGTGTTTCTTCATACTCTAGTGTAATCTTTCCACCCTCAGGTGTAAATTTCACTGCATTATTCAGTATATTGACCAGAATCTGCTGTAACTTTGTCTCATCACACCAGATACAGGGATTTTGCAATTCACTGATAAGCTGAAACTGAATGTGTTTCTTTTCCATGCTGTATTCCATTATCATATTCAGTTTTTCTGATATCTGCTTCAGATCTACGGCGGTTTCCTCCAACGTCAGCTTTCCGCTTTCAATTCTGGATAGATCCAGCACATCGTTAATCAGCTTCATCAAAACCTCTCCGGATGCCTGTATTTTTGTTACTGCTTTTCTGACAACAGCTTCATCATCCGGATGTTTTGCAATGATATCAGCAAATCCAAGGATTGCATTCATCGGTGTACGAATGTCATGAGACATGTTTGCCAGAAACGTAGCTTTCACTGCACCGGCTTCCTTCGCATCTCTGGCAGCTTCTTTCTCATGTTCCAATGCCAGCAGTAATTTTTCCCGCTGTTCCCTGTCATGCTCTTTCTTCTGATGCTCCACCATAAAAAGATATGCCAGCAGCACCGTTGCCGTCAGGCAATATGGTTGAAGCGGATACACACCGCGCAAAGAAAAAGCAAAAACATTGATCAGAATTCCCATCAACGGAATGGATGAAAAAACGGCGGATATCAGCACATATCGCTTTCCATTTTTATTTTTTGTAATCAGAATATAGCAATTCTGTACAAAGGCAAATCCATAGTAAAACAGATTCAAAACCGCAAACGACTTGAACCACGGTCCACGGGTATACACACTATGATCATCAATGTTCCACAGCATCCCATTAAACACAGACACAATCACAAGAACAACCAGAAGCATCATCGGAACCGCTTCCAGTATCCTTATGCAGATTCTGCGCTGCACTCCCATATAGCTTTGTATAAACAAATGCCAGGTATACGGCATGATAACGTACATCAACAGAAATGCAAATGCAATGATCCGAAATGCCCTTACACTTCCTCCTTCTGTAAAAAAGCATTTTACAAAAAGGGCATCCAGCGCTACATATAGCTCCACTGCTGTAGTAAAAATAATTGCATATGTCTTACTGATACTTCTTTCAATCGACGTGCCGATTTTTATCAGAAAAAGTGTCAAAACGATCAATAAAAAACCGGATATCCCCAAATATAATTCTTCCATTTTCTTGTCCTTTGTAAAACTTGTCTTCGTAAAAAATTTCTGTATTGCAAAAATGCGTAGAAGAATATGTCACGCTTTGCATGACGCACATTTTGCATTAAGAATACTGATGCTCTCTTGAATTCATTTTATCTTTTTTCTTTTCGATATGCAAGGAAATCAGACGTTTCACCCGACGATTCTTTTTCTTCACATTCAAGTCAATCATATGTGAACCTTGGTGCGTAATTCTGGTCAGCGTAAGCTGGCATAATCTTCTCAAAATCTCTGCATCTGTACACAAAAAATCCCTCTGACTTCTGCTGTCTGTTTGACAAGCATATTCAGAGAGATTTTTCTATAGAAAACAAATATGCAAATCCATTTGTGTGGATTTTCTTTTTAAATGTTGTACTCCGGTACAACGGTCTTTTCTTCGAAGAAATAATCGAAAATTTTCTTTTTGTAGTGTGCAAAATCGCTACCACCACGATCACGGTATTTTCCAAGTTCTACTTCGATGACATCTTTGATACGTCCCGGTCTTGCGGACATTACCACAATGCGATCTGCCAAAAATACGGCTTCTTCGATATCATGTGTAACCATGATCATTGTATTATGAAAACGCTCACGGATCTTCAGTAACTCTTCCTGTAACTCGATCTTGGTCAGTGCATCCAATGCGCCAAACGGCTCGTCAAGCAGCAGAATTTCCGGCTGACTCACCAGTGATCTTGCGATAGCTGCACGCTGTGACATACCACCGGATAACTGGCTCGGATATGCCTTTTTGAACTCGCTTAATTTTACAAGTTCCAGATACTGATCGGAAAACTTTATTTTTTCCTCTTTACTCAGTCCCTTTAATCCCAGCTGTACATTTTTTTCAATGCTCATCCATGGAAACAGGCGGTGCTCCTGAAAAATCATGCCACGGTCCATGCCCGGTCCTTTGACTTCATTTCCGTCCACAGTTACCAGACCAGTGTCGTTTTTCTCAAGTCCTGCAATGATTTTTAACAGAGTACTTTTTCCGCAGCCACTGTGTCCAACGATGGCGATAAACTCACCTTCCTGAATCTCAAGGTTGATATCTTTTAATACATCTACTTTCTGCCCATCGACAGTAAAGCTTTTATTTACGTTCTGAATTGATAATGTCTTTCCCATTTGTGCTTACCTGCCTTTTTCCCATGGTGTGCATAATTTGCCGATCAGTGAGATCGCCAGATCCATGATCACACCAACTACTGCGATGGCGATGATTCCTGCAAATACAACCGGATACTGCATCAGGCTTCGTGCATCGTTGATACGGAAACCGATACCGGAAGTAGCTGCGATCATCTCTGCACCTACCACTGCCATCCAGGATACGCTGAGTCCCAGTTTTAATCCGACAAAAATGGACGGAAGTGCAGATGGCAGATAGATTTTTGTAAACTGCTGCCAACCATTCAGATGATACATTTTTCCAACTTCGATCAGCTTCGGATCGGTACGCTCAATACCGCTGACGGTGTTGACCAGAACCGGGAAATATGCTGCCAGAAAAATAACGGCAACTTTTGACTCCTCACCGATACCAAACCAGATGATCAGGATCGGAACCCATGCGATCATTGGAATCTGACGGATCGCGGTAAATGTCAGCATGAAGAAACGGTTTGCAAATTTGTTCATTCCCATGAGCACGCCAAGCAAAATTCCTACAACGACTGCCAGTGCATAACCTTTGGCAATACGGCTTAAACTGATGCCGATATCTCCCGGCAGGGTGCCGTTTGCGATCTGTTCTTTTAAGGTTTCAAGCACGGTGCTGATCTTTGGTAAGATCAGTGTAGACATCGCACCGGTAGAGGTGGCAAAATGCCACGCCAGTACAATGAGGACCGGCAATATGATCATGTTGATAAAAATCAACAGTTTTTGTATAAATACGTTATTTCCTTTGTACATGCTCACGCGACCTCCTTACTGTGCGCTTTCCTGATACTCCTGCACTGCTTTTTCCAGATAGGAGGAATCAATCCAGGAATCAAAATCTACCTGATTGGTGATGATGTTGTTGTTCAGCTCAAATTCTTCAATATTTTTCAGTGAAGTAATATATCTGTCATCCAGACTGATCGGATATCCAAGTTCCAGATCAGATACAGCTACCGATTTTACCTGCTCTAACGTTCTTCCGCTCTTCTCAGCAGATAATTCATAGAATGCCTCCGGATCAGATACGATATCATCTTTTGCCTTCAGCATTGCTTTAATGATTGCCACACTCACATCAGAATTTGCACTGATATAATCAGATCTTCCGATCAATACGTTTGGCTCATAGAAAACATCCGGATCAGCTTCCACACCTTTATGTAAAATAGTCGCTTTTCCCTGTTCAACTAAAGTATCTGCCTGTCCGTATGTAACAACTGCTGCATCTACAGCCCCGGTGGAAAGACTGGATAATCCTTCCGGGATTGTGCTGTTAACAAGCTGTACGTCATTCTCTGTCAGGCCAGCTTCTTCTAACACTTTCAGCACATACATCTGAGGGGTTGCACCTCTCTGGTAGGAAATGGTTTTTCCTTTTAAATCCTGTAAGGAAGTGATACCGGAATCAGCGCTGACTGCAAGCTGCCATACAGAACCAAAACTTGTCACGGTCAGTAATTTCGTATCAATGCCGTTTGATTTTGCCATGATTCCTGCAAACCCCGCATAATATGCGTAATCCAGATCTCCGGATACTAACGCCTCATGAATCGCCGGTGCTGCTCCTGTAAACGGAATCAGGTCTGCATCGTAGCCTAATGGATTCAGATATTCATCCAGATATCCTTTTTCCTCTGCCACTGCCAGTGCTCCCTCTGCCCATTCATATCCGGCACTTGGAAAACCGATGTTGACAACCTCATAACCATCTTTATTTTTTTCTGCTTTCGCACTTCCATCAGAGGATGTTCCGTTGTTGCTTCCACAACCGCTGACCACCAGACCTAATGTAAGAACGATACCTAAAACTGCTGCAGTAATTTTTTTGCTTTTCATTTTTCTTCACTCCCTGTGGAATTCTACTTTTTTTCAATTCTTCTTTGGTTTGCAGGCAGATATCTTTCGACACCTGCTTGCGTTACTTATCTGTTGTTTCTACATTATTTATTTTTTTCATGAAACAGGTAATTTTCCTATTTCTTGACCAGATCACTTTTCTTTACAGTTGCGACACAGAAGTTTACTTCTTCATCCTCATCCTCAGATGCACCGCCACCTGTCATCAGACGTGCATTCGGATCTACACCATCGATGGTTGTCACTTTTCCAAGTCCGTTTCCTACTAAAGAGCCCGGTACGCGGAAGATTTCTACATCAATCGGCTCTACGGAAATTTCTTCTGGTTTTTCCACCTGTGGAATCCACTCATATGGTACACGATAAGCACGATATACCATATTGTTAGTGAACTGACCAAGAATGGTGTTGAAATACGGATTGATGTACTCCCATACGATTTCATGGTCCGGTGTTACCTCGATCAGACGTCCGTCAGATCCCTCTGTGATCAGTGTATTTCCGTTTGGAAGTCTCTGTGCGCCACTGATATAGGAGCTGTAAAATTTGGATGCATCTGTGAATAACAGGTTTCCTGCTTCTAACGGTGTATACTGCCATGTGATCTCCAGTGTGATCGGATTAAACTGTAATACTCTGGAATAATCTCTTCTTGCGTTATTGACACCAGTTAATGCGCCAGGGTTCGGAGTACCGTAACCGCCTTCGCCACCATTATCAAATATAAGCAGATCGCCTTCGCCCGGAAGTCCTTTCGGAATCATATGTAAATGATGCTGTCCGATGATCCATCCAAGTTTTTTGGTTGCTTCACTCTCGTTAAAATCCGGTCCTACGCGCCATACAATGTCGCCTGTCTCTTTGCTGATGATGGCAAGAATGTTGGAATTTCGTGCATCAATGATAATGTTATCCGGATGGAAACGCTCATCTCCCTGATCGTACCATTTGTTCTCACCTAATACGGACATGCTGTTGATGTGCATCCAGTCGCCGCCGGCTTCCCCCTGCAGGCATGGATTACGGAACAGTGCATTTTTTGCTGCCTCGTCAAATCCAAGCTGATCAAAATGATCACTTGCACGCCAGCTCCATAAAATATTTCCTTCCCAGTCAACTTCGATGATCTTGTCGTCGATCAGTCGTTTGTCGGAAATATCATGATTGTATAAGTTCTCATGTGTCAGAAGTAAGGTATTTCCACTGTCTGTTTTTGGCTCTCCGCCCGGATAATAATATCCAACGGTAGATCCCTCTCTCTGGAAATCATGATGCTGTCTTGCCATGTAAACCGGATCTTTGTCACCGTCTGCGATCAGCTCTGTTTTATCGAATTTCCAGACGATGTTGCCGTCCCAGTCTACCTGAACCAGATCGATCTGATCCTGATACGCTTTTTTACCAGGTCTGGTTCCTGTAGTTCCCATTACATATCCGCCCGGAAGGATCTTGTTCGGAAATCCGCCAAGTCCTGCCCAGAGCTGAACTTCACGACCGTTCATGTCAATTAAAAGTGCTCCTTTTGCGGATGGAAAAACGGTGTAACCGTTGAATGTTTTGTCTTTATTGTAAATTAATGTTCCTGTTGGAAAAATACTTGGATATCCCATGATGTTGTCTCCTGTTCTGTTCTAAATTCTGACCTTTCTACCTTCTTAAACACAATTCAAGAAGTATCCCACGAAAAAGCGATTCGGTCTTTTCTAAATTCTGCTATGTAAATTTGACCTTTTTCCCAAAAAAGTGGTTCGGTCTATAATTTTTTGATGTTTTCTGCGATGATTAATTTGTGTGTAAATCCTACGGATTTCTCTCTGATTTCTCCGTCCTTGAAATATAACAAGGTCGGTACGGAGCTGATTTCATATTCGTCTGCCAAAGACAGTTCATCCGGAATCAGTACTTTTCCGAAATAAACATCATTTCCTGCTTCCTCGGAAAGTTCTGTGATGCCCGCCTCCAGCTTCTTACAGTGCTTACAGGTTGCAGAATAGAATTCTACAACGACAGTGCTATGCTCTCTGATTGTTTTGTCAAAATTTTCTCTGGTCAATTCGTTTACCATGCTGTTGTTTCCTTTCTATTTCTCCACCCTTTATTCTGACTGGGTTGTTTTTTGTTTTATCAAAGGCAAAGGATATTCGCTATCCTCATATATATTGCAAAAACATCATTGCTTCTGCATTATATTCATATTTTTAAAATCAGGTTATCTATCTGGCAATCTCAGTTTTATATCTGTGTCGTCTTATATTCTCTATTATTGAATCAGATTATTTTCTAATAATATACTGTATTGCTGAATTTGCAGCGTTTGCTCCATCTGCGGCTGCGGTGATAATCTGTCTGAGTTCTTTTGTTCTGACATCTCCTGCCACAAAAAATCCAGGTTCTGAAGTTATGCCATCTTCTCCGGCTTTGATGTATCCGCTCTCATCCAACGTCACCAGATCTTTGACGGCTTCTGTCTGTGGGATCATGCCAATTGCTACGAAAATGCCTTGAATCTCAAGTGTTACTCCTGTATCTAATAAAAGCTTTTCAGCTTTCTTTTCACCGACGATTTCCTGTACTTTCGCATTTCGAATGATTTCTACATTTTCTTTTTGCTCCAGTTTTTCAAGTATGGATGCATCTCCTCGAAATTCTGCTCTGCGGTGAATCAGATAAACTTTGTTACAGATTTCGGAAAGTAATAAGGCATCATCTAACGCACTGTTTCCTCCACCGATTACGGCTACATCTCTTTTCTGGTAAAAAGCTCCGTCACAGGATGCACAGTAGGAAATTCCTCTGTTATCGAATTTCTCACTTCCCAGAACGGTAAGTTTTCGATGTGCAGCTCCTGCGGTGTAGATCACTGTTTTGCTCTCCAGCACCTCGCTACTTTCCAGTGTGGTTTTAAATCCTGTAGCTGTTTTTTCAAAGGAAACTGCTTCGCCTTCGAAAAATGCAACACCAAGTGCTTCCACATGTTCCCGGATTTTTTCGCCTAATTCATAACCGTTACTTCCATAAAAACCGGGATAGTTGTCAATGCGGCTGCTCTCTGCCATCTGACCGGTTCCTTCATATTCTTTTTCTACTACCAATACGTCCAGATTGGCACGCTTTGCATAAATCGCTGCAGTCATACCTGCCGGTCCACTTCCGATGATCAGAACATCTGTCATTTGTTTTTCCTCCCGTTTTTATATTTCCTATTATTCATACTTACTTAATAGGTTTTGCATGTCATTGATACTATCACATCAAATAAAGGATGTCTAATACACAAAAAAAATAGCCAGTTATAGATTTTGGCTATAGCTTATTGGTGAGTGGCTTAAAATTTACTATTTAAAGTCTAATAAAAGACCTTCTGTATTTTATCTCAGTCTGAGTTGAGACTCCCACTTCTGCAAGTGGTGAGTAG
>NZ_JRFU01000156.1 GCF_003122485.1 Eubacterium ramulus | reverse complement strand
GGGCTACTTTTATATCAAGAGTTCTCCAAAGGAGAACTTTCCTATAAAGCAAAAAAAGAGCCAGAACCCTTGAAAAACAAGCGTTCCCGGCTCTTTTTATGGAGATGAGGGGAATCGAACCCCTGTCCGAAATTCCAGCCACCGTACTTCTACGAGCGTAGTCACTGTATTGACATTCCCTCTGCCGAACACCCAGTAACCGGTTTTCGGTTTCAGTAGCTTCATATTACGCCCTTATACGCAAAGCTTTGTATAAGTCGTTTCCTGCATGGTCGATGCCTGGGTCCGAAAGTGCAGGTGCTCCCGGTCAGACAAGCTGCAACTTAGGCAGCCAGTGCTAATTTATTATTATCAGCGTTTATATTTAGATTTGAAATTTAACGCATTTCATACGGCTCGCTTCTCCGGCTTTTAAAACCCCGTCGAAACCAGTACATCCCCGAATCACTTCGGCGGATCATGCCAGTTATCAGAAATTTATTCTTCTGATCTTTGTTATTATATGGGATTTTTTTCGGTTCGTCAAGAGAAAAGCCTCTGTCTAAACCAACAGTTTATTTTACATTTTCTTTCTGAACTACAGTCAAAAAATATTATTCATTACATCAATATTTAATACAGGTTCTTTACTTTAAACTCACGTTCCACTTCACGCCGCTGATCTTTCTTCGCGATATCCTGACGTTTATCGTACAGTTTTTTACCACGGGCAAGTCCGATCTCGACTTTGATCAGATCTCCTTTGATATATACTTTCAATGGAACCAGTGTATAACCTTTCTCTGCAATTTTTCCTGCCAGCTTATTGATCTCATATTTATGAAGCAGCAGTTTTTTCGGACGCAGCGGATCCCGGTTGAAAATGTTTCCTTTTTCATATGGACTGATGTGCAATCCGTATGCGATCACTTCTCCGTTCTCGATTCGGATAAAGGATTCTTTGACACTGCATTTTCCCATGCGCACAGATTTTACTTCCGTTCCGTGCAGAGCTACTCCTGCCTCGTATGTCTCATCAATAAAATAATCATGATATGCTTTTTTATTATTTGCGACCAATTTGTATCTGTCTTTTCCCATAATTTTTCTACCTTTGCTAAAATTCTTCTTCCTTCTTTGGATCAACCAGTTCAAAATCAATTCTGCGCACCAGTTTGTCTGTACCGATCACACGAATTTTTACTGTCTGTCCCAGCTTATAGCTTTTTCCGGTGTTTTCACCCACCATCTCGTAGATACTTTCAATATAATTGTAGTAATCTCCACGCAGCGTTGTGACATGCACCATGCCTTCTACCGTATTCGGCAGTTCCACATACAGACCATAGTTCGTAATACCGGAGATAACGCCCTCGTATTCATTTCCGATACGGCTCTCCATGTATTCCACTTTCTTCATTTTGATGGTCTCACGCTCTGCCTCATCTGCCCGACGCTCCAACTGGCTTGCCTGCTGTGCCACGCCCGGAAGGATTTTCCAATAATGCTCCATCCGCTTTTCATTCATCCGTCCACGCAGACTGTCTTTAATAATTCGATGGATCTGCAAATCCGGATAACGGCGGATCGGGGAAGTAAAATGACAGTAATACTGCGCTGCCAGTCCGAAATGTCCCACACATTCCACACTGTATTTTGCCTGCTTCATGGAACGCAGTGTCAGGCGGGAAATCAGTCCCTCCACCGGCGTATCTTCGATTTTTGCCAAAAGTTTCTGCAACTCTTTCGGATGCACTTCATCAGAACCCATATGGATATGATATCCGAAATTATTGATAAACGTGCTCAGCTTTTTAATTTTTTCTGTATCCGGCACTTCATGCGTACGGTACACAAACGGAATCTCCTGCCAGAAATAATCCTGCGCAACGGTTTCATTTGCCGCCAACATAAAATCCTCAATGATCTTTGTCGCCGGATTGCGGTCATACGGTTTAATGTCTACCGGATGTCCCTGATCATCCAGAATTACTTTCGTCTCTGGAAAATCAAAATCAATGGAACCACGTTTCCGACGTTTTGCACGCAGCAGATCTGCCACCTCCTTCATATCCAAAAACATCCGTACAAAATCTTTGTACTCTTCTGTTTTCTCCGGATCTTTCAGCGTAATAATTTTATTTACATCGGTATAACTCATGCGGCGGTCAACGTTGATGACAGATTCTGCGATCCGATGATCCACGATGTTTCCTTTTGCATCAATTTTCATAATACAGCTCAAAGTCAGTCGATCCTCGCCCTGATTTAGAGAACAGATTCCATTAGATAACGTATGCGGCAACATTGGAATCACACGATCCACCAGATAAACACTGGTGCCGCGTTTCAGCGCTTCCACGTCCAGCGCACTGTTTTCCTGCACATAATTTGTCACATCAGCGATATGCACGCCAAGCTGCCAGAAATCGCCATCTCTGGTCAAGGTCACCGCATCGTCCAGATCCTTAGCATCCTCTCCGTCAATGGTAACGGTCTGCCAGTCTCTAAGATCCATACGTCCTGCCATATCCGCAGAAGTCACATCTTTTGCCACGCGCTCTGCCTGATTTAATACTTTCTCCGGGAATTCCACCGGAAGTCCATACGCCCGCACCAGAGACATGATATCCGTACCCGGATCATTCTCATGACCGATGATCTCGATGACTTTTCCTTCTGGTTTTTTGCCTTTTCCACCGTAAGAAGTCAGTTCTACAACTACCTTATGTCCGGTCACGGCACCTTTGGAACGCTCGATTGGTACAAAAATATCCATATTGATCCTTGGATTATCCGGTCGTACAAAACCAAAGGTCTTGTTTTTATCAAATGTACCAACCACGGTTTTTAAACCATGATCCACGATTTTTACAACTTTTCCTTCTCTGCGTTTTCCACTGGATGGAACCAGCGCAATCTGTACCACATCATCCTGAATGGCTCCATTTGTATTGCTTTCCGAAATAAAAATATCTTCGTCCTCACCCTCAATGGTAACAAATCCAAAACCACGGGCATGCGCAGTAAATACACCAGTCAGGTTCGGGCTGGTACCTTTTGTATATTTTCCCTTTGTGGACACCTCAACTTTACCCTCTGCCACCAGTGCATCCAATACTTCCTGTAGTTCATGGCGCTGCGCTTTGGGCACATTCATAAGGATTGCGATCTCCTTTGCCTTCATCGGCACATACAGATCATCGCAGATCAGTTCATATACAATTTGTTTTCTCTCTTCTAATAATTCTTTCTTCATCTATTCTATCCCCATATCACATTCACAGCAAAAGGAACATCCTTTGTAAAAACGCATTGTTTCCTATATTTATTATATTAGTATAATTTTCAATCTCTGTAAAACAACTCTCCGTATAATAATAAAAGACTGTCGTAAAACGACAGCCTCTTAGGTATTCTTACTGAAAACGTCCAATTGTCAGTACTGCAGAAATAATAAGGAACAGTGCCAGAAGAACTCTTGTGATCTTTACAAGCATTCCTTCCATAGAACGTCCTTTGTTCTTGCTCCAATAAGTATCAGATGAACCGGTTAAAGCTCCCAGTCCGTTATTCTTACCTTCCTGCATCAATACGATAACTGTCATGATAATACTTAATATAATAAATACGATCTGTATAATTGTTCTTGCGATTTCCACGATATCCACCTCCTGCGGTATAAATTAAATGGTCATAACACACCTATAACCACAACTAAGAGATATGATACCATGTATCACTGAAAAAATCAACATCTTTTTCGTTAGTCTACTCTATCTTGTCCATGTCATATTCGCTTACCTAAGTTCTACATCTCTGTTTCCCATATTCACACACCCATTTCAAATGTAGCTCCAGACATTTCTCATATCTGCGCCTATAATTTTAGTCCCCGGAACCATTTGTTTGGAATCACAAAGACGCACACAATGCCAAGTACGATCGCTGCCACCGCCTTAAACGTCTCCAAACCGCTCGTCATTGCTGCCGCGGCATCCCCGATCATAATGTCATAAATCGTATTGTAAATGCCGATTCCCGGCACGATTGGAAAAATTCCAGAGATCATAAACACATTCGACGGTACTTTTCTCCACACCGCAAACAACCGTGCACAGAACACAATAACCACCGTTGCCGCAAAACAGGCAAGAGTATTGGAAAACTTGAGATTTACAATCAAATACACCAGCCATCCAAGCATTCCTGTGAGTCCACAGACAAAATACTGTTTTTTCGGCACATGAAACAGCACGGAAAAGGCAATCGTCGCCAAAAATGCAGCCGCAAGCTGCCCAATTGCATTGATTAGCATATGTTTGTTTCCTCCTCCCACTACAGTTTCAGTCCCAATCCCACGCCAATGGCAATGGAACAGAATACAAGAATTGCATCCAAAAGCCGGACGCATCCTGACAGATAATCACCGTCCACAATATCGCGTATTCCGTTGGTAAATGCCACTCCTGGAATCATCGGAATGATCGCCCCTGCGATCGCCAGTTCCAAATGTTCCGACACACCGATCCGCTGCAGGATCACACAGAGAATCGTGACAAGCAGTCCGCCGATAATTTCTAGCAAGACCTTTGAAATATTGACATGCTTCGCCTCTAAGAAAGAGAAAAACATCTGCAAGATCACACCGCACACAAAAGCAGCCAGACAATCCCACATGCTTCCGCCAAACAGGAAACCAAAAGCAGCCGCACCAACACCGGAGGAAAGCACCAGTTCCCACACCGGCTCGTTTTTCGCCGCCCGAATCTGTTCCAGCGTCTTCAACGCCGTATCCACCGATAGATTTTCCTGTTCGATCCTGCGGGAAAGTTCATTGATATCACACAGTTTCTTCATATTAACAGAAATCGACGGTACATATTTCAGTCTAGTGGAAGTATGCTCCTCCTGCTGATGCACATTGACAAACAGACCATTCGTAATGACATACATTTCCACTTCTTCTATCTGAAAATGATCCGCCACACGCTGAATCGTCTCCTCGACTCGGGAAATCTCCGCCCCATAACAGAGCAGCGCTTCTCCCATGCCGATGATCAGTTTCTGCACTTTTTTTAGCTGCTGCATGTTTTCCTCATTTCTGATTGCTTCCATACTTTATAAAAACCTTTCCCCGTTTCATTTCATAAAATTCATATTTCTGATTTTCCAATATGTAACAATGCACCATCTTTACAGGGATCGCATACCATTCTAATTACACGATTCAAATAGTTTTATCTTTCCAACACTTACACATTCTCTATAGTGAAAAATCAAATTCATCTGCGCCAAGATGCTCACTCTGATATTGCATCAGATACCCCGTCAGTTTTCCCCGATGACACTCCGTCGTCCAACTGATCATATCCTCGATATTATCTGTGGTGATCATCCCCGCTCTTCCAAGCGCTTCCAGATCTTTTAAGCTTTCTCGCTTACAGATATCATAAACCAAATCCTTCAGGTGTTCCGAAATCAATGCCTGATACGCTTCTTTTTGCGTAGAATTAAGCTGCATCGGATATTCCAGACGAAACGCCGCCATCCGGCAACGGATCAAAATCTGAGACCATTCCTGTAAAAGCGCATCATAAGCCGCATAGTCGTATTTAAGATTTCCATCTGAATCCAGGCAAAACAGACCGCTGATTTCCACCTTACGGTACACCGGATTTTCCGGAACATACAGTTTCACCTGATCTGCCTCGATTTCCATACACTCCAAACGGTTACATTCCTGAAATGCATCCTTTGGTATTTTTTTCACAGTTTCCGGAATCGTCACTTCCCGCAGATTGGCACGGCGCAACGCCATCGGACCAACTTCTGTCACCTCTTCTGGAATCTTCCATGTCTCATTTTTTCCAAAATATTTGATCAATGTATCGCCATGTTCTCCCCGGCGGTAAAACGCATACGCATCATTGTAAAAATATGGGTTTTCCGGCTGCACGGTAATATACTGAATCCCGTTCATGCTCGGACTCCAGCCGTAAGTATCCGTCAGGGCATGCTCACCCAAGGTCTCCAGTGATGCCGGCAATTCCATTCCTTCCAGATTGATACAGCAGCGAAACGCATCTGCACCGATCTGTTTCAATCCTTCCGGCAGTGAAATCCGCCGCAAAGCCTGACAGCTCTCAAAGGCTTCTTCCTCAATCTGCTGCACGCCTTCCGGCAGCACCACCTGCTGAATGTACATCTGTCCTTCAAATGCATGCCGCTTTACGCAAACCGTTCCAGGCGTAGCTTCATAACATTCCCGCTCATCCTCTGCCCGCACAGCTACCAGCGCATAGCCTTCCGGATGCTTTTCATATAAGCCATATCCATCAGAAAAATAGTTCGGATTGTCCGGTGCCACTTCCAATGCAATTTTTCCCCATTCCCATGGGCGTACCAGCTCTGACACCGATGCCGGCAGATACATTTCTGTCACTGCCGTGACAAGCAGCACGTTTTCGCCAATCTTTTGTACACCGTTCTGTAAAATCAGTTTTTTCAGACTCATGCACATTTTAAAGGCACCATCCCCGATCTCCGTCACCGTTTCCGGTACTTCGATGGTCTCGATCAGCGCTCCATGTGAACTGAATGCCTCCGGTGCGATTTTTTTCACCGGAAGCCCCTCGATTTCAGGTGGAATCACGACATGGAGATCTTCGCCCTCGTACTCCTCGATCACAATTCCATCTGTTTCTTTTCTATATCTGTAATTGTTCCAATGCATCTGAAATTTCCTGCTGTCTTTCATACAATTGATATTTTTTGTTATATTTGAAATATTCTTTGCTGCCCTTGCGACTGATAAATTTCATGCTGTTTGTATTGACTGTCAGGTCTGTTACCAGAATCAGCATCTCGTTACCGGTTCCGAAGATTTTTTCCACAAAAGCAAAGAGATTTTCCAGTTCTTTGCTGATTTCATCACTCTGTGCCTTCATGTCTGTCACCTGATCGTCAAATGCTTCCTTAATAAACAGGAATGCTGCCTGTGCGTTGTCGATTTCCTGCATGCGAAGCTCTTTTGCATCTTTTTGCAGTGTACGGATCACAAGCTGGTAACCGCGGCGTGCTGCGCCGGACAGCGCATTGGCCTTGTCCTCCTGCTCCATCTCAAGCTGTACCTGATCTGCCCGCGCCTCTAATAAGCCCGGAATCTGAGAACTTGCTCCTGTAAATGCCGCAAGTTCTGTTTTTAACTCTTTTAATACCGGAAGCAGGCTACGCAATGCATCCTCAAACTCCACATTCTTACGAATTTTATCCTGTAATGCCTCCAGCAACAGACCAAGCAGGGAAATACGTTCATCAAATGCTGCGTTTTTCGCACGCTTACGCACATCTGCGTCCGCATTTCCGGAAAGGATCTGTGCCACACGGTAATCTTTTTTATACTTCTGGTACAAGTCATAATAAGAAGCAAACTCGCGGGCAATCCGTTTGTTGTGCAGATACTGACCAACAAGCACTTCGTCCACGGTAAATCCGTTTTCTTCATATAAATAAATGGTCTCTGACAGATCCTCCCATCCACGGGCGGTCACATAGGATTTGCCGTCCACAGTATTTTCAATGACATAAAAATCATTTTTCTTAATATCCAGATAGGTCAGGATTGATCCATGCAAGCCCTTATTGACCGCATATTTCCGCCATGTATCATAATCTGCTTCCACTTCCAGCACTTTCAGACGGTCCATGGTTACGATATCAAACTCACGGACGGAACGGTTAAACTGCGGCGGGTTTCCTGCGGTTGCAACCACCCAGCCCTGCGGAATCTGGTGTTTTCCAAAGGTTTTGTACTGCAAAAACTGCAGCATGGACGGAGCCAGTGTCTCAGACACACAGTTGATCTCATCCAGAAACAGAATTCCCTCTGTTTTTCCCGTCACTTCCATTGCTTCGTATACAGATGCCACGATCTCACTCATGGTGTATTCAGATACGTCAAACTCTGTTCCGCCATAGTTTTTGTGACTGATAAACGGCAGGCCAAGCGCACTCTGTCTTGTGTGATGCGTCATGGAATAGGACACCAGTGCGATATCCATCTCCTGTGCGATCTGCTCCATAACGGCAGTTTTTCCGATACCCGGCGCGCCAAGCAGAAATACCGGTCTCTGACGTTCAATCGGAATGCGGTAATCCCCGTACTCATCTTTCATCAGATAAATACGAACGGCCTTTTCAATCTGTTCCTTTGCTTCCTGTATATTCATGTATGTTTATCCTCCATTTGTAACTCATGTGACATGCTCCCACCACTTAAATCACAGATTTTGAAGTGGGGGCTTC
>NZ_JRFU01000155.1 GCF_003122485.1 Eubacterium ramulus | reverse complement strand
CGCTGACCAGAATCACGCACCAAGTCTCACGTGCGTTCGACTTGAATCTGGGATTTCCAATTTGGTTTGCACCGGAAAGTCTGTGGTGGGTGATGCCGGTGGTAGAAGTGCTGGTGCTGGCATTGAGTATTTTCTGGGTGAGAGAAAAGGCTACACCGAAGAAAAAATCATGAAATTGATGATAGAATAGATTTTTGGGATGTAGAAAATAAGAATGTGCCAGATGATTTCACAAAGAAATATGGTTGCAAAAAGTTGACTTTTTTACTATATTATAACTATTCGATAAGACGATGCAAAAGATATGCTACTGAATGAAGTGCAGAAATAGGAAGTAGTTTTTTTTCGATAAAGTATAGAAAACGATTAGTAAAAGTAGATAAGGTTGGTAGAAAAATGCAGATTTCAAGCAGATTTACGCTGGCGATTCATATTTTTGCCTGTGTGGATACATTCAAAGATGATTATAAAGTAACTAGTGATTTTATTGCAGGAAGTACAAATGTGAATCCTGTCATTATTCGGAAAATATTAGGTCAGCTCAAGGCGGCAGGACTCATTGAGGTGGCGAGGGGAACTGGTGGAACCACGATTGCGAAGCCGTTGTCAGAGATTACATTTCTGGATATTTATCGTGCAGTGGAGTGTGTAGAAGAAAATCAACTCTTTCATTTTCATGAAAATCCGAATACTGCCTGTCCGGTTGGAAGAAATATTCATCATGTATTGGATGAAAAACTGGATCGGGTGCAGAAAGCGATGGAGCGGGAATTGCAGTCTATTACGCTGGAAGATGTCAGGGAAGATTTGAAAAAATATCTGGAGCAGGAAAATAATAAATAAAATGATAAGTAAAAAACGGGATTTCACAGTTGTGAGATCCCGCTTTTTTGTATTAATAACAATTTTTACATGGTCTTGATTTTCCACTTTCAGAGATGGAACCGCTGAGTATAGTTTTGGAGCGTCCAAGACTAGGACAGTCCTTGGTGGAGTGATAAACTTCTCCATTTGGAGTCCAGTATACCGTTCCACCGGTGTTTTGCTGTGAATCAGAAGTGTCGGAAGAATAAGTGGTAGTATTTTGTTGTGTCTGAGCAGCTGCAGCTTCTTCCTGAGCTTGCTGCTGAGCTTCCAGTTCTGCCTGCTTTTGAGCTTCCTCCTGGGCTTTTTGCTGAGCTTCCAATTCCGCCTGTTTTTGGGCTTCTTCCTGAGCTTTTTGTTGGGCTTCCAGTTCCGCCTGCTTTTGGGCTTCTTCCTGAGCTTCCAGTTCCGCCTGTTTTTGAGTTTCTAATTCTGCCTGTTCCTGCGCAGCTTTTCTGGCTGCGACATCTACAACGGTAATTGATAATTTATTACTTTCGATATCGCCGCATTTGACGTATATTTCATAAGAGCCTTCGGCTGTTCCTGTTTCGATTTTGTTATCCGTAAATGTAAAGGTATCTGATTTACCAGCAGATGAAATGTAGGTCAAATCTGAAATATCGGCATCCGATGGTTCAACAGAAATTGATACAGGAATTGTCTGGTTGATATCATATTCTGTCTCCTGATTTTCAAGCGATATTTGAATCGTCTTTATGGCTACTTTTGTAGAAGAAGGCATCAGGCTTGCGCCGATAATAAACAAGATGAAACATATAAGTGGTGGAAGCAGTAATTTTTTTCGAAACTTCTTTTTTACTGCTTGTATAATCATGTAGATGTTTGTGATAAAGAAACCCAAGAACCCAATAAGGGCTAATGCATAACTCATAGTGTGACTCTCCTTTGTATGTGATCTACCTATTATTATAATAAAGAGAAAAATAATTTCAATATATCAACAGGAATTGTATTCTTTTACAAATGTATAAAAAATGAAGATGTAACTATTGACATTACAACATAACCATGATAATATGCAAATATCAGATGTAACCAATAAGATTATAACGAAAAAACAATAAAAAATTAAATCAAAAATCAGGAGGATATCATCATGAACAAAGTAGTAGAATTTTTACAGGCAAACCCGGTACAGTATCTTGCAACAGTAGGTCGCGATGGAAAAGCAAAATGCCGTCCATTCATGTTCTGTTTTGAAAAAGATGGAAAATTATGGTTCTGCACAAACAACACAAAAGACGTATACAAAGACATGCAGGAAAATCCGGAAATTGAGATTTCTGTTTCTTCTCCGGAGTATGCATGGATTCGTTTACATGGTAAAGCAGTATTTGAAAACAACATGGAAGTAAAAGAAGGATGTATGGCAAATCCAATCGTAAAAGGACAGTATCAGACAGCAGACAATCCAATTTTTGAAGTATTCTATCTGGAGAACGCACACGGACTGATCGCTGACTTCTCAGGAAATGCACCATATGAATTTTAAGAATTTATATCAGATGGGAGATGACTCCCACCTCTATAGGTGGTGAGAAA